>JANYFP010000372.1 GCA_025362555.1 Verrucomicrobiota bacterium | reverse complement strand
CGCCGGAGGATGCGCTCACGACCCGCAACGCCGTTGACCAACGCCTCGCGCTCATCCGCGCGAACAAAGCGCTGGTCGAGCGCTGAGGGTAGCCACGCCGCGCGTGGGTTTCGGGTAGGGCGCGGACTCCGCTCCGCGCCGTGCTTACGCCACGTTCTCGGCGGCCAGCGGAGTGGCCGCCCTACCTTTAGATCGATCATGGGTAGGGGCGATTGGGGGCAATCACCCCTACCGCTTCGCCTAACAAACCCCGAATCCAACTGAATTCTTGCGCAGCTAGATCACCGAACTCAGCGCTTCACCGGCTGGAAAATTTCTTTCATGAAATCGTGAAGTTGATGCCGCCAGACTTTCCATTCGTGCCCACCAACAGAATCGTGCGCCTCGACCTTGAGTCCGCGCTGGGCAAGGCGATCGGCCAAATTGCGATAACCATTGTAGCGAGGATCTGCATCGCCGCAGCCCAACCACAGTAGCCGTTGTTTCTGATTCACCGCCGGTACGTCGGCTAAAATTCCCGGCAGGTGCTGATCGACATCGAAGTCGGCGGCACTCAACAAGCCGGCACTGAATTCTCCGATCCATGCAAACCGTTCGAGGTGACGCAGCCCCATGATAAAGGCCTGTCCTCCTCCCATCGACAGGCCGGCGATGGCCCGATCAGTCCGGTCAACGGATACCCGAAATCTTTTTTCCACGAGGGGAATCACGTCCTCCAACAACTCGCGCTCCAGCAACGCCATTCCTTCCGGGCTGCTGCCGCCAGCCCAGCTGCCATCCGTCAGACCATTGGTCATCACAATCACCATCGGCACCGCGAGCTGACGACTCAATAGGTTTTCTAAAATCACCCCTGCCCGACCGTCCCGAGTCCAACTGGCCTCGTTGTCACCGCCGCCATGACGCAAGTAGAGCACCGGAAAACGTCGCTCCGGATCAACTTCATATTCGGGTGGCAGGTAAACGTAGAGCCCGCGCAATCGCTGCAAGGGCGTCGACTGATATTCCAAAATTTGAGTGACTCCATGAACGCTGCCTTGAACTTCGTCGAACCGCGGCGGCGAACCCGGAACCTCCACGACACTGCCATAAACCTCCGTGCCTGCTTTGACCGCTGGATTCCCGAGATCAATCGTCCGATTGCCATCGATCGAGAAAGTGTAGCAATAAATTTCCGCCGCGACGGGACCGACCGTGAGGCTCCATTCCCCCTGATCATTTCGAATCATCGGTTGCGGCTTTACGTCCCATTCCCCGAACAGCAGATCGACGTGCGGCGCGGTCGGCGCCTTCAGTCTAAAGTCGATTCGGCCGTCCGCGTGCACCAGCGGATAATGAGGCTCTGGCTTCGACGCAAACCACGCTTTGACGCTGTAGTCGTTGGGGCGCTGTTCCGCCCCAGCGCCCATGACCAAAGCCAAGAACACCCCAGCCACCCACAATTGATTTTTCATAAAATAATCTGCTGAACGAGCGTCACATTATACTACTGCTCAAATTGAATGGAACGAAGCACGATGATTTTGTCATTCGGCCGATCGCGTTTCATCATGATGAAATAAATATCATGGCGCCCGACGACGGGCGCGATCAGCGGCGCAGCCAGTGAAACGAATTTCTCCCAACTGCCGGTTGCCTTAAAATTGGTCCGCGCGATCACCGGTCCGGCGAACGAATCCAGGCGTACTTCAATCTCTCCCTCCCGATCGAGGGAAGCGTAGTCATAGATGAATCGGGTGATACCCGTGAAATCGATGTCTTTGAGTAAAACGTAAGCCTTATGGTCGGCTGGGCTTAACTTGTCTCTGAACCGGGCGAATCCCACGTGAGCATCGGCGTCGATGGTCCGCACTTTCGCGGACCGAAAGATCAACCTCTCATTCGTCGTGAGCGGACCAACGCCATTGCTGCCTTGGTCGGTCAGACTCACCGCGAGGGTATAAACGCCACGCGGCTCGTCATTTTTATGTTGGTCGAAAGCTATGGTCCCCGCGCTCCCGAGACTAACAATTCCCCGACGCGGTTCCGCCAGCGATAGAATGTGTCGCGCAATATCAGCGGCTTCAGCCAGCGACAACTGCGGGTGCGCGCTCATCGGAATCTGCCCCCAGTTGCCCGCACCGCCCGAGATTATTTTTTGGGCGAGAACCGAAGCGGCATTCTCCTGACCATGATATTTTCCCGCCACGGCGGTAAAGGAAGGACCCACTGACACACTATTCAAGGTATGACACGCCCGGCAATCGCTGGCTGCAACGGGAGCATAGCTCAACGGATTCGGTTGACTGCTTAGCGGGTCCAAAACGCGCTGACGTAGTTCGGTGACCGGAACATCAGGGTCGGAATCATAAGAGAACGCAGCCGAGAGCACCGTATTGTCGCCGTCTTCCTTGTCCCGCGATTCAATCGCATAGGTGAATCGTTTTCCCTCCCAAAAAAATGATTGATTGTCCGCTGAAACGATCCTGATGGTCGGCGGCTCGTTGCCGACTTTGACCGTCACACTGTCTGTTCCCACCAGCCCCCCGCTATCCCGGACACTCAACGTCGCCTCATAAATTCCTGGCTGCGTGTAAACGTGAGTAGGATTTTGCTCGGTGGAGCCAATCGTCTTGCCGTCAAACCGCCACTCGATGGTGAGTGTATCATCTCTATCCAAATCCCGGGTTCCCCGGCTGCTAAACGACACCGTCAGCGGCACCGCTCCGATCGCTTCCTTAATGAATGGCATATTTTTCGTTTCCGAAGTCAGGAAAGTGGTCCGGGATAATTTCTCCGTCCCCTCGCGGTCGAACACGCTCGCCTTGGCCAGCGGCGCGCGATTCCCCGCATTATATTCAATCCTCACCAGGCTGGCATCGCGATTATTCACTCCGTAGATCGACCCGTACTCCAGCAGGTACATCAACCCATCCCGACCAAAGGTAAGATCAATCGGCCGGCGAAAATCTCCATTGGCCGTCATGAACGATTCACTGCGCAAATAATTTTCCTGCCCGTCAAAGCGCAGGATTCTCATCCAATTTCGCATCCAATCGAAGACAAACAACCCTCCATCAAAATAAGCGGGAAACCTATTCGGCGACGACGCTGCGGGATTGAACGAATAGAATTCTCCGACGATCGCGCAACGTCCGCCTTGCCCGAGTTCCGGAAAGCGGTCCGAAGGTCCGTAGGGATACCAAATCATCGCCGACATGGCGGGCGGCAAAATAGTCAGACCAGTATTGTTCGACGAATTATTTTCCGGAGCCGCAGGATCAAAGAGCGGACCGGCGACGCCTCGCTCGAAATCCCACTTTGCGTAAGGCTGATTGTCCGCTGCAAAATAGGGCCAGCCAAAGTTTCCGGCTTTTTTCGCCTGATTAAATTCATCGTAGCCGCGCGGACCTTGGGGACCGTCAGTGCCGGCGTCGGGACCGATATCCGCCCAGTAAAGCACCCCGGATTTTGGATTGAGGGTAATGCGGTACGGATTCCGGCAGCCCATAATATAGATCTCTGGGCGCGTCTTGGCAGCGCCGGGCGCAAAGAGATTTCCCGCCGGAATCGTGTAGCTACCGTCGGGCTCCGGGTGAATGCGCAGAATCTTTCCCTTGAGATCAGCCGTATTGGCGGCCGAGCGCTGCGAATCCAAACTAAAGTGTTCCGCGCCGGGTCGCTCATCGAGTGGGGCATAGCCACCAGAGGGAAAGGGCGACGAACTATCGCCGGTCGACAGATAGAGATTTCCCGCTTTATCCCACGCGAGGGATCCACCGTGATGAGAACCGCTGTTTTCCTGCACGGGAACCTGTAAAAGTATTTTCTCCGAACCGGGCTCAATCGTGTCATCGGGTGTCAGCGTGAAACGCGAAAGATTAAACAGAATCGTTTCCGCGTCAGTCAGCGGCGCATAATAAAGATAGATAAATCGATTTACCCGAAATCCGGGATCGAGTGCGACTCCGATGAGACCAGTTCCGCCTCTCGTCGTGACCGCAAACTGATGAACCAACGCACCTTTTCCGGTGAAAGGATCAAAGCGTTGAAGTTTCCCCGTTTTAAGTTCGGTAAAGAAGATCCCTCCATCTTCCGCCACCACCAACTCCATCGGTTCTTTCAAATCAGTCAGCAGGTTCTTTCGCACGAAACGATTTTCCTCCGGAGTTACCGTAGCGTGCGCCTTGCTGTAATCCAATGGCCCGGACCCCATCGCGTACCTGATTCCGCCCAGTAAATGCTGCAGCAACAGCGGCTCGCCAAAACTTGCGTCTTCATGCCCCAGTCCGGTGTAGAAAGCCCGGCCTCCGTCGAATTCATGGTACCACGCAATCGGGTGATTCGATCCGTTCGTACCTCCGACAAAAGAATTTTCGTCCAACGTGGCCAACACATGAATGCCCGGATAGATTGATCGATAGCTATACCATTCCTCGCGTCGCGCCCAATGATCGGGCAAGCCCGCCGTTGCCAGATGATTTTTATCCACGACATCGATAATCCCGTCCCGCACATTCGGGTTGTTGGGATGACTGGAGAGATAGGCCCCGACCAATTGATTGTACCAAGGCCATTCATATTCCGTCGCTGCGGCCGCGTGGATTCCAACGAAGCCGCCGCCCGCCTGAATGTAGCGCTCAAAGGCCGCTCGCTGTTCCGGATTTAGCACATTGCCCGTGGTGCTTAGGAAGACCACGGCCGCATAACGCTTGAGCTGCGCATCACAAAATAGCGTGGCGTCCGAGGAAACGTTGACGGCAAATCCGCGCTGCCGCCCCAGCGCCTCAATCGCTTTGACGCCAAACGGAATCGAGGTGTGAACCCATCCGGTGGTTTTCGTGAAAATCAGAATCTGCGGCTGGTCGACCGCCGTCGGAACGGGGGCCTCGACGGGCACCGCCGCTCGGCCCAACAAGGCCACAGCTAAAAGGAGTGCGAACGAGTGAATCAACCAAGCGGAGAATTTGAAACGGGGCATGAGCGTGATTCGAGAGGCAAATAGGTCATCCAAAGAGCGGAATCGACCGGGGCGATTGCTATAAAACTCAGGGTCTCAGTTGTTCGGCCCGCGCGGCGCCGCACCGGGTGCACCGGGGCCGAACTTCGGCAATTTATCCCGAGTAATGACGCGAGGTGATTCATATAACTCCCGGATCGCTTGATCGGAATTCGTCGTGAACGTCAGCTCCGACCAACTCATGAAGAAACACCAACGCGGTTGCGTTGAAAGCATTGGGAGCGAAGGCAATTTGGCGCACTCGCCAATCGCGATCGGCTTTTGTCCCACCACTCCCAAAATGTAGGCATACCAATCAGCATCGAAGCCGGTGGCATAAACATCGAAGGCAAAGATATCCCAATACTGTTCGCCAGGATCGTACGCTTTGAAATCCCGACTCATGTCCTGCATGTCCCAGATCCAAATCAAGTTTGTCAGGCCCTTCACGTTCACCAAATAGTCACGAGTGAGGCGGTAAAGTTTCGCTGTGCCGTCGGGCCCAGTGCGTCCGCCCCACCAGAATTTCCCCTGGTTCATTTCATGAAACGGCCGAAAGAGCACTTGCACGCCGTGATCTTTTAAGTCGGTCAGATAAGTCGCGTATCCGTCGAGGCGGGACTTCCAGCGTCGGTTTAGCTCTCCGCCTTCGGTTGTAAGGTCGTGCCATTCTGCGTCGCTCAAATGACTAAGCACCCCACCCTCCCATTCACACGCTTCGGGCTGATTCGGCGGACCGACGTGGAGCATCAATTGAACAATGGCGCCATTCTCCCACTGATTCCGGCACTCATAGATCATCGCCCATCGCGCGTTGACGTCCGACGCCCGAAAAAGAAAATCTCCACTCCAGAGTCCCGGATATCGACCGGTAACTTCAAAGGCCCGCTGGGTTTGCAACGCCGGTTGGCTATTCGGTTCGCGATTATGAATTCCTGCCACGATCGATTGGCCGCTGATTTTCGTCAGATAGTCCAATACCTCGAGCCGCGGTACCGACTCACCGTGCAACGCTAGCGCCATGAAAATTACGGCAACAACGAAGGGGCGCGCGCGCCAGAAGGGAGGACAAAGCGGACTCATTTGATGCTGTGGTGGAGCCTCTATTTTCAATAGGTGTCAACGCCCGGAAAGGAATCACAGCAACCACGCTCAAGACCTCCCCGCTTACGTCTAAAGAAACTCAATATATTTTCCCCGGCCCGTCGCGCCTTAGCGAACGTGGCGAGCTTCAGAATGAATCGAGCAACAAGTAGCGTTTGGAGTTCTTCTCAGGTTCAGCGAGAGCTTTTTCCCGAATCACCATGACCTGGGGAATGCTCGCCTGAATCCACGGCCAGTGCGGCAAGCTCGCGCTATTGGGATTTCCATTCCGCACAAAATTCACGAAGTATTGCTGCAAAGTTTCAGACGTCGCCCGATCCGCGTCGGTCCACGCGTAGGCCGGCACCAATCCCAAGTTACCCAGCGCGTAAGGAATATCGGACGAGTGAGGCGAGCCCAACGCACGGACTCGGGCCTCATTCCCGACTTTCAGTTCGGTCGAGGATTTTTCCTCCGGCAACGGTTGATCGAACAAGTAACGAAAGACCGGACTGCCCCCGCTTTTGCTGTGCAGATCAATCCATTTCCAAGTGCGGTAGCCCGCGAACCGATCCGACGCGAGATCAGTTGCAGCTGGCGCGACCGCTCCGAGTTCACCCGCCGGATAGAGCCGAAGCACGGCATCAGCATTCGCTCCATAGAGCTGGCGCACGGCATTTTGATAGTTCGTCACGGTCGGTTGATTTTGACCCAACACTTGTCCCAGCCCAACTTCGGCCGACGTCCACCCCGCCAGCAAAGGCACATCGGCTTGTCGGCCCGTAAAGAAAATCTCACTCGCGGGCTCGGTAAAAAAATAGCCATCCACCAACATGCGACGCGAGAACTGATAGGCTGTGCTGGCTTTCAGTAAAACGTCTGGACTCAAGTGACGCAGTGCCGTCAGTGAATCCGCCCCGACACTCGCGGCGAAGGCAACCCCCGCCTGTTCACCTTCGGAAAGCGAGGCGTTCCCACTGCCGAGTGCTGAACCGCTTTGCCCGATCGCACCCACGAACAGGTCTCGGGAAAGAGGAGACGCCATTTGGGCACACACGGAAGTGGCACCAGCCGATTGGCCGCCGATCGTAACCCGCCGCGGATCACCGCCGAATGCAGCGATATTCCGCTGCACCCAACGCAGCGCCGCGTTCTGATCGAGGAAACCATAATTCCCCGACGCATGATGCGCGGACTCTTTCGTTAATTCCGGATGCGCCAGAAACCCGAATATCCCCAGACGATAGTTGATGGTAACCATCACGATTCCTTTCCGCGCCATGCTCGCGCCATCGTACCGCGGCTCGGAGCCATCTCCGGCGATCATGCCGCCGCCGTGAAAGAAAACCAAGACCGGCAATCGCGCACCCGGCTCGGTGGTCGCGGTCCATACATTCAAATAGAGGCAATCCTCACTCATCGTCGACGAACGAAAAATCATGTCGCTCCACAAGGTCGGTTGCATGGGACGCGGACCAAACTGATCGGCGCGACGCACTCCGGTCCAATCCCGAACCGGTTGGGGTTCGCGCCAGCGCAGTCCATCCACGGGAGGCTGCGCATAGGGAATTCCTTTGAATGACCGCATCCCATCAGCCTCCGCGACACCGGCTAAAACTCCGTTGGCAATGGTGACCTCAGCTGATGAATGTTCCGCTTCCTTTCCAGCCGCGCGACTGACCATCAAGGCAAGAATTAGGTGGGAGACGAAAACCAAATGACGTAAATTCTTCATAGTATAATTCATTCAACAAAAACCCTGAAACGCTTCACCACACAAAAGTCGCAACTGCCCCAGCCACGAGCTCGACTGGCGCCGATGTCCCGTCACAGGATACATTAAATTTGCGCGATGCTTCACTCGCGTTGGCGACGATCAGAACGAACCCACCAGTCGGAGTTCGAAATGCTACATTGGGCAACGCGGCATCCCAAGTACTCTCGATTCGAACTGATCCTGGTGGAACAAACTTCGAAGCGTGCCCAATCACGTAGTAGGCCAGATTCCGTTCCACCCGACCGCCTTCGAGCGTGATCGCCCCCTGGCACATGGCACATCCGCCATTATCGGTATGTGGTTCGAATTTCGCATTCGCCGCAAGATTCCATAGAATCACGTTGCGACTCCAGTTCCGCGTAGCGCCAATCAAAATGCGCGACACGGGATTCGAGATATTAAATCCACGCCGATCCACCGCCATCATTTCGGTGAAATAGATATCCTTAGCCGGAAAGTAATCATGAACCTTCGTCATCGCTGACGTCTGGCCCGCGTAGAGATGAAACCCCGAACCCGCCACGAATTTATCCGCCTCAGGATCAGTCAGAATCGAAACAGGGAACTCCGGCGCGTCGCAGTTGTGATCGTAGAGAATGATCTTGGTGTTAATCCCCGCCGCTCGAAACTGCGGCCCGAGGTGATGCTTGATGAACTCAGCCTGTTCCTTCGCGAACATCTGCATACTGGGCGTATTGCCGTCATTGAAGGGCTCGTTCTGAATCGTAATCGCGTCGATGGGAATCCCCTCGCCGGCCATGGCTTGGATATAGCGCACAAAGTACTTCGCATAGACGGAATAGAATTCCGGCTTAAGTTTTCCGCCCTGGATAGTTCCATTCGTCTTCATCCAAGTCGGCGCGGACCACGGGGAGCCGAGAATCTTGATGGTCGGATTCAGCGCGAGAATTTCCTTCAGCACCGGGACAACATTTGAAAGGTCATCGCTCAGAGTGAAGCGCGCCAAGGGTACATCCGTCTGCCCGGGCGGCAGGTCGTCGTATGAGAAGACCCGATCATTGAGATCTGAAGCTCCGATGCTAACCCGCAGATAACTGATGCCGATGCCGTCTCCCTCCGGGGAAAAAAGCTCTTTCAGCAAGGCGCTGCGCTGCGCCGCCGGCAATCGAATGAGGTGTTCGGCACTTCCTCCCGTCAAAGCAAAGCCAAAGCCGTCGATGCCCTGATAGTGCCTCGTCGGATCTACCGTCAGAGTGGGAAATTCGCTGGGCGCGGTTATCGCAAAGGGCAAGGCGGTCGCTTGCTTGGCCAGGAGCATCGATTTGTCTGACGTGGTTACCCACCAATTTGCGGAGTCGCTCGCGCGCCCAACGCCGCAAACCAAAATCGCCAGAATCGACGCAGACCAAATCATCCGATGTTTTTTAAAATTCAAGGGGCGTGTCATTCTCATACACTCCACTTGTGGGCCCGGCTTTGATGTGACTGTCAACGCAGAGGAAGAATTCTCAGCGCGGTCGATCGCCTTGCGGTCGGGATCTCCAAAGGAAATCATTATATTTTCCGGAGCTGATCTAGCGCCTGCGAAATTGGATGGCGTGTAGCGGCAGGCGTCTGTGCCGGACGGCGGCCCGGACAGATACCGAGTTTGCAGCGAGCAAACAACGGTGCGTGCCTACCGGCTTGGATGTCGTAGGTTGCGCGCTCGCCGCGCAACGATCGAACAGTGGCGCGGCAAGCGCGCCACCTACCCACGACGCCCGCACCCAACCGCGGAATCACATCTCTTCTTTAAAGTCGGGCTCCGTGCTCGAGGATAACCGGGTGTCGGAATTTTTTGGCTGATGTTGCCGCCGGAACATTCCCGGCGTGATTCCAACCTCACGGGCGAACATCACGCTGACATACTCGGTGTGAGAAATGCCCACCGCATCGGCGATATTTTTCAATGGCATGTCCGTCTCGATCAGCAGCTGCTTGATGCGGGCAATTTGAACAATGCGGATTTCCGCATGCGGAGAACGGCCGATCAATTGCCGGAATTTCCGCTCGAGCACGTGTCGGGATAAACCGACATGATCGGCGACATCCTCGGCGGAAATACCTTGGCACGCGAACTGTCTGATATGATGGACCGCTGCACAAATATGCCGATCATCAATCGCCAACACGTCGGTCGAATGCCGCACGACCACTCGAATGGGATCAATCCGAATATCGTCATTCCCCGCCCAAACCCCTGCGCGAATCATCCGGTCGAGTAATTCGGCCGCACGGTAACCGGCCAGTTGACGATCGGACGCCACGCTGGAAAGCGGCGGGTTCCCGAAGGCGCAGCGCAGATAATCATTATTCGCGCCCAGGACTGCAATCTCGTTGGGCACAAGAAAACCGGCGTCGCGACAGGCGCTCACGACTTGGAGCGCGCGAAGATCGTTGCACGACATGAGCGCCAGCGGACGCGGCAAACCGCTCAACCACTTTTGAATCAGCCGCTGCTGATCGACGTCCCATTTGGGATCGACCATCCGGTAGTCCGCTTCGAGCACGCTGCATGACTTGCCCGACAGTTGCAGGGCCTCGACAAATCCGGCTCTCCGTTCCTGCGCCCACGATTCAGTCAGCCCGCAGAAAGCGAAATTTTTGAAACCCCGCTCAATAAAGTGCTCCGCCCCCATGTGGCCAATCGCCATATTGTCCGGTCGGATCTTGGGCACATCGATGATCGGTGGAGCGTCGTTCAAATCGATGAGGGGAATGCGCCGGGCGCGACAGACCTCGACCAGCATCGGGCTGGTATGCCGGGTGATAATTCCATCCCAATCCGAATTCGTGACCCACCAGTCTTCGTTTACCGCCGCCGCCTGCGCGTCGATCAACACGTCCCAATTGCCGTGTGAATACCGTGAGATTCCCATGAGTATCCCCTTCGCATCATCCCAACAAAAATTAAAAATCAATAACACCTTGGGACGACGAAGCGGCTTTCCTGCACCGCCCGAGGTCGCCACAATCGGTTCAGTGCTGGAATTCCGGGGGAGCGTCGTTTTCAACTGCTTTCGTTTCGATACCGCGCGGGAGGAGAGAAGTGAGATCATTGGGGTGGAAAAAATTGAGTTTTAAAACGGACCATCTAACACTCATTTCAGGAGCGATTAGTTCGCTACGTGATCTACGGGTGGAGTGATGGAGGAGCGTGAAGGGCGATCCGAAAATTTCAAGTGGCATGCGTCGATTGCACTCCGGGCCGGTCACCTCTGAACCTTGCTAAATGCTTGATTAGTACGCCCACCGCAAAAAAACACAAAACACATTGGATCCGTTCTCAGTAAACAACTGACGTGGCTGGGGCGGATTCCTTGACTGCCCGGCCGACGATCCGCCTAATTCGCCGCGATCAAAGCTGTAATCATCGAACGGCCCGCCGGTTTCCCTGCACGCCGCCGGATGAGACGTTTAACTCAATCATGAATTCACCCCAAGCCCCTGAAAAACTGGTTTTTTGGAAAGAGAAAATTGGTTACGCTGTCGGCGACACCGCCTCTTGTTTGTATTGGCAGACATTTTCGATGTTTCTGATGATCTTTTATACGGACACGTTCGGCATCGCGCCGGCAGCCGTCGGAACGATGTTCCTGATCACTCGAATTTGGGATGCCGCGATCGACCCCGTGATGGGAGTAATCGCAGATCGCACCGAGACCCGGCACGGAAAGTTTAGGCCGTGGATTCTCTGGGGCATAATTCCGTTCACCGTCTCCGGGGTACTGCTTTTCATCACGCCCGATTTCAGCCCATCCGGAAAATTGATTTACGCCTACACGACGTACACCTTGGTGATGATGGCTTATACCGTGGTAAACGTTCCTTACGGAGCACTGCTCGGTGTCCTCTCGCCCAACTCCGAGGAACGTACCACCCTCGCCTCCTACCGATTTATCGGCGCGTTCCTCGGCAACATCATCGTGCAAGGCAGCCTGCTCTACTTCGTCCGGATCTTCGGCAAGGGTAATGACCGCCTCGGCTATCCGCTCGCCATGGTAGTTTTCGCCGCCGGCGCGGGCGTGTTATTTTTCTACACCTTCCTCTCTACCAAAGAACGAGTGAAGCCACCGCAAGCGGCCAGTACCGTCAGCAAAGATCTGAAGGACCTCATTAAAAATCGTCCGTGGGTCGTGCTCTGCCTCATGGGCCTTGCCACGCTCATCTACATTTCGATCCGAAACGCGGTTACACTTTACTACTTCAAATACTACATCGGCGACCAAGCCGCCGCCGCGCCATTTCTCGTTTCCGGCACCGTATTCTCCATTGTCGGAGCATTGCTCACTCCCTATGCGACCCGGTTTTTGCGGGAGCAAGAAGGCGACCTTCATCGCCCTCACTTCGATCAGTGCGGTGACGATGGGAGTCTTCTATTTCATCAAACCCGGTGACACTATTTTCCTCTACGCGTGCAACATTGTGTTATCCGTCCCCACGGCCGCTTTGTTTCCGCTAATTTGGGCCATGTACGCTGACACCGCTGACTACGGTGAATGGAAAAACGGTCGTCGCGCCACCGGTCTGGTATTTTCCGCGGCGACGTTCGCCCAGAAAATGGGCTGGGCCGTCGGTGGAGCACTCGCCGGGTTTCTCCTCACGTTGATCGGATTCATTTCCAATACCGTGCAAAATGAAAATACGCTCTCAGGAATCCGCCACATGATGAGCACCATACCGGCTGTGGGCGCGCTGGTCGTCATCGTGATTTCGATCTTCTATAATCTCGATATTAAGTTGGAGCAACAGATCGGGCGCGAACTCCGGGAGCGTAAACAAAACGCTGCTCACTGAGGCGCGAGTCACGCCGCTCTCCCGTTGGTTTAGGGCGCCGCCTCCGAAAATTCGAGCGTGGCGGTTGGCGAGGTGAGCATACGCTCGGATTTTGCTCCCGAAGGCCACGTCACAGTAATCTTCAACGGAAGTTGCGCCGGAGCGTAGCCGAAAAAACAATCAGCCGCCGACTGGCTGAAGTAACCCGAACCGGCGTACACTTCGCTCATTTGCGAACGGCCATCGCTGAGTCCGACGCTGACTCTTGCCCCGATGCCCGTCGGATTTCCAGCGAGGCCGCGCAGCGAGATCCGCAAGGAGTGTCGACCCTCGACGCCTTGATTGCGAAACGCCTGCGCGGTGCCGTTATTTCGGGTCACCATAAAATCGGGCCAGCCGTCATGATCGAGGTCAACTACCGCGAGCGCCTTGGCATCGCCCGACACCAACAAGCCGCTCTGCGCCACGGGCACTGCCACAAAATTTCCGTGACCATCACCGCGCAAGAACTGACTCAACCCACCATCAAAACGTCCGACCGAAGTAATCGGAGCATAAGAATTTTGGACGGCATAGATATCCGCGTTACCATCACCATCGAAATCGCCGGCCACGAGCCCTTGAATCGGCGCAACCTGCGCCATTCGTGGAAGCGGCTCGAACCGATAAGTTCCATTCGGCTGACTGAGTAGTACCCCACTGCGAAACTCGGTCACTGACAAACGCTGGGCCGAAGCAAGTTTCTCCGCGCCAAAAATCTCTTCCACCGAAGCCCGCGCATAGAGATCATTCTTCGGGATTTTTTTTAAAATCGACGGAATCACTGCTCCCAGCGCCCGGCGAGTAACCCACGGATAAAGCCGTTCTCCCTCGTAGTACGCGTAGATGAGCTGAGTCGATTGATCACCTTTGAAATCACCGGAGAAAAGAACGGCGGGATGCGACGCATCGGCCTGATACTGCGTATTCAGACCAAGATTACCGACGACGTAATCGGGCCGACCATCGCCATTAAAATCCGCGGCCGCGATCGAGTTCCACCAACCGGTGCCAGCGGAAACGAAACCAGAGCGATCTGTCCAATCTTCAAAGCGCTTGCCACCGGCATTGTGAAAATACCTGACGTTCCCCCATTCCAACGTCAGAAGCAGATCGAGCCAACCGTCGCCATCGACATCGCTCCACAGCGCTGCCGTCACCATTCCTACCTGGCTAAGACCGGGCGCAATTTCGTCGGTCACATCTTCAAACCGTCCGCCGTGATTCGTGAGGAGCGCACTGCGTGGGGTCGTGGGATATTGGCCCGGCACTAATCGTCCACCCATGAATACATCCAGTCGTCCATCCCGATTAAAGTCGGCTACCACCATCGCACCCACGCTCATGGCCAGTGGCGGCAGCGCATCGTCGGGCGCCGCGATAAAATTAGCGTGACCATCGTTTAGCAGCAGCTGCGGCCGATAGCCGGATGAACCCGCCACCAAAGCATCGTCGCTTTTCGTGACCAAAACATCTCCCCGCCCGTTGCCGCTCGCATCGAAGATCACCACCGGACCGTCGGCGAGTGCCCCACTGGCGAGAAGTGGCAACACCCCACGCGTCTCCCAACGACCGCCTCCTGCTCCATGCAGCCAATGGGCTGGATCGAGAGTTGTGCCTCCGATTAGCAAATCAGTTTGCCCGTCACCATCCAAATCACCGAGGGCCAGCGCAGGACCGCGCCGGTTAAAGCGCTGCGCAGCGAACGATGGCTCGACTCCAGCGTCGAAGGGCCGCTCCCGCGCGGCGTCCATGATGCCGCAGCTTTCACTCACGTTCTTAAATTGAGTTTCCTCACTGACGCGGTCCACGAACGGCCGAATAGGGGGTGCCGCGCGGGGTTCGGAAATAGTGATGCGCCGATCAGCCGGGAGCTCCGTGAAAACCTGAACGGCACCGCTCGGCCATTCCACGGTTAGCTTTCGAATCTGCGTCTCGTCACCAAGGCCAAAGTGCAAAATCGGTTCGCTCGTGGAAAGGTAACCACGCGCGAGTGCGAGTTGGCGCACTTGCGGACCCGCTGCTGTTTCGATCCGCACGACGGCTCCGACGCCAAATCGATTTGAAGCGGAACCCTGCAGGGCGACGATCAATCGATGGCCGGTGTCACTGTCGTTGCGTAGCACACTGACGCCACCTTGATAGTTCGCGTACACCAGATCGAGATCACCATCGCCATCGAGATCACCAAACGCCGCGCCGAACGCTACTCCTCGCTGGTCGAG
>JANYFP010000363.1 GCA_025362555.1 Verrucomicrobiota bacterium | reverse complement strand
GTCGCCCGCGCGGTTCCATCCGTAGCGCAGCCACCACTCGTCGCGCACGCTCTTCTCACCCAAATCGCGCGCCGGCGATGGCGCCATCGCCGACGGTGCCTCGCCCTGCGCGAGTGCCGCCACGGCGCGATCATCCAGCATCCGATCATAAATGCGAATCTCATCAATGTCGCCGCCCCGCACGAAATTATAGTCACTCTGCACATTGTGCGGACTGATAATGCGCGAGTGCGGACCAAATAATCCCAGCGCCGCATCGTAGACCGCGACCGCTTCCTTCGTCGCCGCGAGTTTCCCATTCACATAGAAACGAATACCGCGCGTCTCATCCCACGACAGCGCGAGATGCGTCCACTCGTTAGGTGCTGGAAACGCCGGCAACGTCACCGACACCCGGGTACGCGCCAGACTGGCATCGGTCACGAAAGCATCGAACCCATGGCCGTTGTAATCGATCCGCAACCAGACCATGTCCCAACTGGAATGATCGGCGTAGCTCACCCGAAAAATCGGAAACTCCGTCGGACCGACGGCGTATCGCGACCGCCAGAAAAATGACAGCGTGCCCCGTTGCGCCTGAATATTGCCGGGCGCTTTCCACGCGAGCCGCTGCAAATTACCACAGCTCAAACCCGGTCCCTTCGCGCCATCGGAAATGACCGTTACCCCAGAAAGGAAAGGCGGCTCCGCCGTGCTCGCCGCTGAAAAATCCGCCGTCGCGCCGTGATCAGCCGTGAGCTGAAAAAGCAGGCCCGGCTCCGAAGGTGAATTGGCCGACACCCGCCAGGCCCAGCCTAACACCAATGCGAACGCCCCACACCGGAACGTTGGCAAAAAACCACGTGGGGCGGTCATTGAAAAAATAATATGAACCCACCCAATCCTAAAAACCAGGAAACGGTTTCGCCCGCTGACAAAGTTGCAAGGCGACGCCCCACGGGTCGCGCATCATCGTCAAACGCGTACCGTCCGGCATGACTTCTTCGACGAAGAGCGATGCACCTGCTTTCTCCAATCGCACGCGATCTGCCTGCACGTCAGCCGACCAGACCGCCAGGTGAAAAACCAGCGGATGTTGCGCCGGATAGGCCGGAATTCCTCCCGTGGGATTGGTGTAGAGCTCGACCACGAGGCGACCCGTCTCATCCGCGAGAAACCGCGTGTAGGGAGCTTCCTCACGGGTACGCACCAAAGCGAAGCCGAGGTGATCGACATACCATTGGCCCATGGCCCGGGCGTCGGGCACGTTTATGCCAAAGTGTTCAAATTTCATATCTTAGGGGTGGGGTTGAACTGCACGTCCTTGACCCATAAACTTCTGGTCGAAGCAATTTTTTTCAACGCTACCGGGCACGCTCAATGTTCAATATTGAAAACACCCCCGCCCGAGGAACCCACCCCCGCGAACCACCCGCAAACGTGATCACCTGTGCCGGCCACGTTTTTCGGTCAATATTTTCACCCGAAACCTCCTGAAATTCGTGGGGTTAAATCCTTAGCTGTAGCTGCAAAATCGCGACCAAATAGGGCGACGGACGACCCACCCCGTCATCTCCGCCATTGACGCGGCTTTTGGCCGGCGATTTTATCATTCCTCATGCCTACCAAGCCAGCTTCTCCTCCCGCCCTTAAATACAAGCGCATTGTCCTCAAGCTCAGTGGCGAAGTGTTGCGCGGCAAAGGCACCGAGCCAATCGACGCTGTCACCCTCGAGCGGATGTGCAGCCAGGTAAAAGAAATTCATGACCTCGGCGCCCAAGTGTGCGTGGTCATCGGTGGCGGCAACATCTTCCGCGGCCTGCAAGGCGCCAAGCGCGGCGTCGACCGCACGACCGGCGACTACATGGGCATGCTCGCCACCGTCATCAACGGCCTGGCCATCATGGACTGTCTTGAAAAAATGGGCGTCAGCACCCGCGTGCAGTCCGCTATCCCGATGAACCAGATCGCCGAACCGTTCATCATGCGCCGCGCCATGCGCCACCTGGAAAAGGGTCGCGTGGTCATCTTCGTCGCCGGCACCGGCAATCCGTATTTCTCCACCGACACCACCGCCGCCCTGCGCGCCTCGGAATTGCACGCCGACATCATCATGAAGGCCACCAAAGTGGACGGCATCTACGACAAGGACCCGAAGAAATTCCCTGACGCCGTGAAGTACGATGACCTCACGTTCATCGATGCCCTCAAACAGCGCCTCAACGTGATGGATTCCACCGCCTTCTCCCTCTGTCTCGATAACAACGTGCCCATCCTCGTGTTCAACCTCGACGATCCGCACGCCATCCGCAAAGCCGTCTCCGGCCAGAAAATCGGCACGCTCGTTCAGAATTAGTAAGCTCCTAGAAATGGCGGCACTACTGGGCTCGTCGTCCGCCAATCGAAAATCCGAAATCCCAAATCGAAAATCCCCTCCCCCACTCCCATGTCTCATCCCATTCTCACCGACGTGCAGGCTCGCATGAAGAAAGCCATCGACTTCACGCTGCATGAATTCAGTACGATTCACACCGGGAAAGCATCCCCCGCCATGGTCGAAGGCGTGATGGTCGAAGCCTACGGCTCAATGGTGCGACTCAAGGAATGCGCCGCCATCAGCACCCCCGATCCTCGCATGATTCAAGTCCAGCCCTGGGAAAAAGCCCTCCTCCGCGCGGTCGAAAAAGGCCTCCAACAAGCCAACCTCGGCATCAACCCCATCGTGGATGGCAATCTCATCCGCCTGCCTTTCCCTGATCTCTCGAAAGAGCGCCGCCTCGAGTTTGTGAAGATCGCGAACAAGCTCGCCGAAGAGGGCCGCGTCAACATCCGCCACGCCCGACGCGACGCGATGGAGCTCGTCAAAAAGGGCAAAAAAGACGGCAAAATCGCCGAGGACGAGGAAAAGCGATTGGAGAAAGATATCCAAGCCGCCACCGACAAAGCGATCAAGGACGTCGACGCCTCGCTCGCGCGCAAAGAGAAAGAACTTACGACCGTTTAAGTTTCGCCTAAAACGAATCACCCCAAAGCCCGTCACTACGACGGGCTTTTTTGTGCGATGGCGCGATTGCGTAGAACGCGGGAAAGTGGCGCTAATTATCCCAGTTAGATCGGTTTCAATAAAACCGAGTCCGGTGAGTTCCCATGTAGGGCCATTGCTTGCGACGGCCTAGACGGGCGGCCCCCAGATACAGGCGCCAGTGAGGCCGCCGCAAGCAGCGGCCCTACCCATACAATCGACTACCGTTTTATTAAAAAAGCTATAATGGAGACGACGCGTAGATTGAGCGCAAAATTTTTGTTCACCGATCAGGTGAACCCTCGCAGGAATCATTTTTTTGAATCTTGATTAGCGTCCATTAGCGTGGATTAGCGGTTTCTCCTCTGGGTTTCTTAGGCCAATTATATCAAGTGAGCGTTGCCAAATACGCTTCCAGTCGGTCGAAATTTTGCTCGTTGGCTTCCTCAATAAATTTCCGCACTCGGGCGCATTCAGCGGCCGAATCAAATAGCATTTTCCAAGTCAGCCTGGTCCCAGCGGCTTCCACGGCGAACGACATCGTCATCACAAAATCATGCTGCGGCTGACCATGCCGAAACACGATGCGCTCGAGCGGCACGACCTCGGAGAATTTCTTGTCGTTGGGATAATCCGTGCCGTCCGGCCCGTGCA
>JANYFP010000329.1 GCA_025362555.1 Verrucomicrobiota bacterium | reverse complement strand
ATGATTATTTGACGAAGCCCATCCAACCCGCGCAACTGCTCGCCGCGATCGAGCGTTCGCGGCCAGCGGCGAATGTTTGAGCGCAGTCGCAGACTGACCCCTTTTAAATAAGTAGCGGAAGTCCCGTGCGTGAAAAATGGAGCGCGATCGTCGAACAAAGAGATTCGTTTGCTTGTGTCGGTCAGGCTTTATGCTCGGAATGGAGCTCAACGGG
Organism: Verrucomicrobiota bacterium; assembly: GCA_025362555.1. GTDB lineage: Bacteria > Verrucomicrobiota > Verrucomicrobiia > Opitutales > Opitutaceae > Lacunisphaera. The sequence goes on along the minus strand of JANYFP010000329.1, from coordinate 5,287 downwards.
CAGTTTAATTGATCGGAAAACCCATTGATCGCAGACAAATCGATGCTACTGGAGTGCAGCCGGTCCAAATGAAACCGCGTCAGAACCGATCAAGATGCCGAAACAGACCGACGGCCTGCGCGGTTACCCTTAACATTCTATCGAGGAGAACGCAGACTGAAAACATTACGTCAGCCTTTGGTCCTATCGGACGCGACTGTCCATGGCGTTTGTCGAATCGTGCGGATTGGCTGACGAATAATATCGTTTCTTGGCCAATCCTGGTGCCAACGCTGCGTCATTCGTCACGACATGCGGAATTGCTTTGAAGCATGCTCCCATAAAAGTGTGCGCTGAAAGCGGCGTAAACTCGATCCGCGACGATGGGCTTACGCGCCGCGCCATCGTCTACGAAGAGGTCCGGCCGTAAATTTTTTGAAGGAGCGCGATGGCGGGCGCGGGTGCGGCGACGGGGTCGATGCCCCGACTGAGGCTGGCCCGGAGCAGCAATTGTTCGTTCTCTTTGTCGAGCTGGAGAATCTGGAGAATACGACTGCGGATTTTTTCCACCAAGGGGCGCGTTTCCCGGCCGGCTTCCTCGCTGGCGTTACTGGTGCGCAGCGAAGTCAGGGTTTCGTCCAGCTGGGCGAGCAGCGCGCGCTTGCGTTCGAGCAGCGCGGCGTCGGCGGGACGGCGGTGCTGTTTGAGCTGACGATTTTCCTCGAGCGCGAGCTGGTAAAGTTCGTCACAGACGAGCTGATGTTTTTGGAGAGTTTCCTGAGTGCTCATTAACGGGAGTGGGAGTAGGCTGGCTGGAAACATTGGTGTCAATGTTCGGCGCGCTGGTGTGGGTTCCGGCGGTGGGTTTGGTGGTTGGCTCGCCGTTGCTGGAGAAAACTGCGGCTAATTGGTGTTCGGTCTTTTCGTGCCAGTCGATCTGGCCGAGTCGCCACTTGGCCATGTGGACGAGTTCGCTGAGCTCCGTGCTCGGAGCAGCGGTTGATTCCGCGCTCTTGGGCTGGACTTCTCCCGCTGGGGTGGAAGGGGTGACCGTATCGATAATGCTTTGGTAGGCGGTCATCGCGCGATCATAGAGGCGCATGCGCTCGTAACATAATCCGATTTGGTACGTGACCGGGAGGCGCCATTCCGGTTCCGGCGTGAGCGCGGACAGTCCTTGGTAAATCATCAGGGCATGATGCGTATCGCCACTTTGGAAGAAATCGTTGGCGAGTTGATTGCCGGTGCGGCGCTGCCAGTAGGTCCAACGTTTTGGATCGCCCGAGGTTTGCGCGGTGCGGAGCAGGGTCAGAGTCGCGTCGAGTGCTTCCTGTTTGCGGTCGAGGGCGCGGAGGGAAAGTGAAAGAAGATAGCGTGCTTCCGGGACGTTTTCATCTTGCGGCCATTGTTCCAAATACGAGGTCAGCGTTTTGACGGCGGCGGCAAATTCCTTTTCGCGAAAAAGCGCGTCAGCGGATTTAAAATGGGCACGGGCCCGATCGGCCGGGGCGAGGTCGAGCAAGCGCAACCGCGAGAAAAATTTATTCGCTTCGGCATAATTGCCGTCTTGAAAATGCGTTTCGGCAATCTCGAACTGGGCGGTCTTGGCCAGGACTTGATAGTGCTCGGAATTTTCCGAGGAGAGTTTAAGCGTGGAATTAATCACGCTGTAAAAGCGGGCGAGGGCCAATTGATGGGCGCCGAGGGCCCGTTGCGTGCGGCCTAATTCCAATAGGGCGTCGGGGACGGCAACGGCCGAGGGATAGTCCTTGAGGTACCTTTCGTAAATGGCCGCCGCCTTGGTGAGCGAACCTTGACGGCGATAGACGCGCGCCAGGCCGAGCAGGGCATTGGCCAGGTCGCCGCCATTGGCGCGCGGCGATTTCAGGATTTGGCGGAAAGCAATTTCGGCCGCGTCCCAATCGCTGCGCTCGGTCAATGAAACCCCGAGATTTTGTAAACCGATGATTTCACGTCGCGCTTGTTCCGACGTCTGGGTCGCTTCGGGGATAGTTGAGGCCTCCCCTTCAGCGGTTTTCTTTTTTGCGCTTTCGGGCGACGACGCGTCGACCGCGTGGCTTTCCGGTACGGAGTGTTCCGTGGCTGGAGCGCTTGGATGGGGCTCGTGATTTACCGCAGGTGCTTCAGTCCCCGCCGCCGGCGGATGGACGGTTTGGCTCTCGGGATGTTCCAGTGGGTTTTCTGCGTGAAGCGCCTCGTGGGGTGCCGCCACTTCGATCGGTGGGACCGAGTGGTGTTCGGTTGGCGACTCTGCTGGAGGATCGGGATTGGCGAGACCAGTCGAGACCCCGGCCATTAAAATGACCAGAGGACTCAGGCAGGTGATCAGCGGTTGGCGGAGAATCATCGTTGCTCGTAGGTGGCGGAACTGGCGGGCATGGAATTAGACGTGGGTGGCCGGGCAACACTGCCTGGCACAACGACGGTAGCATTGCCGCCGGTGGGAAACTGGAAGTAAGGCAGGAAGTCTTCCGGACGGGTTGAAGGCTGCGTGTTGTCAGGCAGGATACTCAAGGCCGGCCGATTTGAAACAGGCGTGGCGGGAGGGTTCGTCTGGTCATTGGAAAGACTGTTTGTTTCGCTGCTTGGATTCAGCGGCATCGGGAGGGGAGGCGCTTCGGTTGAGACCGCGGCGATTGGTTGGACAGGCGGACTCACGGCCGCAACCTTGACGGGAAGGTTGGTCATCGGCCGGGGTGCGGCGGAGAAACGCAAAGGCAGGGAGCCGGCGACTTTCAAGTAGGGACGCGAATTTGCGTCTGTCGCGGGTTCCCCTTCTGGATTCTCGGGCAAACGCGATCGCGCGTTCGCCTCCGGGCCAGTGGGTACCAGGGCGTGCTGGAGCAGCAGGAGGGAAAGCACTCGCAGGGTGCGGTGGAGGCCGCCCCGTGGAGTGGGTGGTTTTAAATTCATATCCGTAAAAACGTTCCATGGTGTTGGATCGTGAAGATTCGCCCTGACTTCTTGTCTAACGGCACGACCGTTGACGGTCTGTAGCACTATTCTTGCGGAAGTGGGACGGGGGGCGTTTCATGCAAATTTCACAAGTGAGGGATTTGCCTTCCAACGTCGTCGGCGATGGCGTCCGGGATGTATTCCCGGGTAGGCGAGGCAGCCAGCATGCGAGCCAGACGTTCTGGAAACTGAAAACAACGGAAGGAGTATTCAGCCCACCAGAATCGTCAGCAAACAGAGTTAGCGCGAGGCCGTGGCGCACGCGAAATCGGTTATCGTCTAGCCGACGAGGGCGCGATTAATTCTTACTGGACTGGGTCGAATTCGGATGCGGCGAGCCGCTCCGTCCGCCTCAGAATTTAATATTTCCGTGGGTCAAACTTTCACCCAGGCGTTTGGAGGCGCGTTCGAAGGCAACCAACATGGCCTCTTCGAGAATCGCCGAGGTAAAGTTCCAGTCCGTGAGGAGGTCGCCGTCGACTTGAAATAGAAATCCGTCCTCGGAAATGCCTGGTCCCATGCTGGTGGCGATGTAGCGGCCGGCGTGGAGGTGGGCCAGCAGTGCGAGCGCCGGCTCGGGGGCCTTGGCGGGATGATGCTGATATTCCGCTGCGGCGATGATCAGCTCAGGAAAATGCCAGGCGCGCAGAAGTCGGGTGCCGACCTCGGCGTGCTCGTAGCCCAGGATTTCCTTTTCCGCTTGTTCCCAGGTGCAGCCCCGTTGTTTTTGAGAGGCACGGATCAGCGGGTAAAATTTGGAGCAAGCATGAGCGACCGCCAGTTTGCCCATTTCGTAGACGAGGCCGGCCGTGTAGGCGAGCTGGGGATCGACCTTTTCGGTGATCTCCGCGAGGACTTCACTCGCGATGGCGCAGCACAACGCATTGCGGCAAAAATCCCCTGGCTCCGCCTGCGTCCCGGTGTTGTTCGTGGTGGGCCAGCGGCCGACGAGCGAGAGTGCGGCGAGACGATAAATTTCCTTGGCCCCAAGCCGCAAGATAGCTTGTTCAACGGATTCAACGGCCCGACCGGCACCACCGAAAAAAGCGGAGTTGGCGAGCCGGATCGTGGAACTAGCGAGCGCGGGATCGATCTGGATGATTTTGCTGATTTCATCCGTGGAGCTCGACTCGCTTTGCAGTGCCTTGGAAAGCCGCGGCAAAACCGACGGCGAACACGGCAGCTTCAATGCTTCCGCGCACACTTCCTCGATTGTGGGGGGATGAATGGGGTCAGGCATGATGATCAGGCGGCTTGCAACAGCGAACCGGGATCAAGAATGAGCGCGATGTTGCCATCACCGAGAATGGCGGCTCCTGCGACGCCGGGCAAGCCTTGCATGAACGCGCCGAGACTTTTGATGACGACTTCCTGTTTGCTGATCATTTCGTCCACAAAAAGAGCCGATTGCCGTCCGCCGGTCTCGACGATGACGACGATGCCTTCCCATGGATTTTGCGAATCGGAAGGAATACCGAATCGGCGGTGCAAGCGGTGCAGCGGCAAAAGTTTTCCGCGCACTTCGATGAGTTCGCCGCGACCTTGCACCGTGGTAATGGAACCGCGGGCCGGACGGAGCGCGACTTGCACCGACGTGGTTGGCAAAATGAAACGGTCGGCGCCGACGCGCACCACGAGTCCATCGATGATGGCCATGGTGAGAGGCAGCTTGATTTTGAAAATGGAACCGTGGTTCACCTCGGAGGATATTTCGACGACGCCGCGCAGTTGTTGGATATTGCGTTTGACGACATCCATGCCGACGCCGCGACCGGAAACCGAAGTGACTTTTTCCGCGGTCGAGAAGCCCGGGGCAAAGATGAGTGCCAGAATTTCGTCGCGCGTGAGCACGGCATTCGCGGCGATGACACCTTTCTCGACGGCTTTCTTGTAAATTTTATCCGGATCGATTCCGCGGCCATCGTCTCGGAGTTCGATGACGATATTGCTGCCTTGATGATACGCGTGCAGATGGACGGAGCCGGCCTCGGCTTTGCCTTTCGCGACGCGATCCGCCATGGGCTCAAGTCCGTGATCCATGGCATTGCGGACCATGTGGACGAGGGGATCGCCGATTTGTTCGACCACGGTGCGGTCGAGTTCGGTGTCTTCGCCGCTCGTGGTGAAATTAACTTTTTTGCCCAAGTCGTTCGCCAGATCGCGCACGAGGCGTTCCATTTTTTGAAAGGTCTGCTTGATGGGAATCATGCGCAGCGCCATCGCGGTGTGCTGCAGTTCTTTCGTGATGCGGGAAAGCTGGGTCACGTTGCGGGTGAGCATCGTGCTGGTCGGGCCGATTTCGCGGGCGGTTTCGATGAGTTGGCTTTGCTCG
>JANYFP010000288.1 GCA_025362555.1 Verrucomicrobiota bacterium | reverse complement strand
TACCACACCGAGGCTCTGCGCGGTGGCTGGTCGGTGCGCCAGCTTCAGCGGCAGATGGACAGCCAATTCTACGAACGCACTGCCCTCTCCCGCAATAAGGCTGCCATGCTGACCAAAGGTGCGAAGCCCGAGCCCGGTGACGTCGTCAGCACCGAGGAAGAAATCCGCCACCCGCTCGTTCTTGAATTCCTCGGTCTCCGCGACGAATACTCTGAGACCGATCTCGAAGACGCCCTCATCCGCCACCTCGAAACTTTCCTCCTCGAACTGGGCAACGACTTCACCTTCGTAGGCCGCCAGCGCCGGTTGCGCATCGATGACGAATGGTACCGCGTGGATCTTCTCTTCTTCCACCGCCGTCTGCGCTGCCTGGTCATTTTCGATTTGAAACTCGGCCGCTTCAGCCACGCCGACTCCGGGCAAATGCACTTGTATTTGAATTATGCCTGCGAGCACTGGGTGCAACCCGGCGAAAATCCTCCAGTTGGCATTATCCTTTGCAGCAGCAAAGGGGAAGCGCTCGTGCGTTACGCCACCGAGGCATTGCCCAACAAGCTACTCGTCCAAGAATATCTCACCGCGTTGCCCGATGAGAAAATGCTCGCCGCCGAATTAGAAAAAACTCGCGATAAATTGGAGTCTCGAAAATGAGTGCACTCGTCGCAATTCCCGGTTGGTGGGTGCAACGCACGGGACGAAGCGACGTAAATGTCCTCAATCCGAAAGAAATTGGATCGTCCTTTCCGAGTCGACCGCCTACGCCGCTCCCTCCCGATAAACTCCAGCGCATCGCCTATCAGCTCAGCGAACGTTGTCGTTTGGCAAAGTCGAGTTAGTCGGAACTGAAAAAAATCCAGCCGGGGACGCTCATTACCAGTGCGGAATGGTGACGATGATGAACCAACCTCTGATCTGGCGAACATCGAAATAGTCCCGTTTCCGACGCAGAATTATGCGACGCACGAAGGCCGCAGCTATCCCCCATCTCAGAATTGCGCTTCGCGGTCTTGGCTTCCTTGGTTAACGATAAGCGCTGAAAAACGTCCGACCGATTTTTCGACATAGCGGGCGTTTCGCCGTCGCTCAGGCGATGGTGGAAATAAAACTCAACTGTTTTATCTCATCGAAAGGCGTCGATTGAAAACAACGGCAATTGCCCCGGATTTTTTCGCCCCGCAGAACTGGCCAATCGCCACGCTTTTTCGGGGTTTGACCACATAACGGTTTCAACGGCGGCCTTCGTTCGTCGTGTTGGCGCGCAATGACGATCCACGCTCGTTCACGATTCCTGTCCCGCGGCGACGCGCTTCAGGCAATCAATAGTCTCTCACCTCCCATTCACCGCCCATTCGGATTCGTCACTTCCGACGCGATTGGTCGTGTGGCGCGATTTTTCAGAGGAATGGTACGCGCGGATTTTTCAATTTCAGCAACAGACGAACCGGTCGCCGTGGTTTGTCGGAATCGCGGCGATTGTAACGAGCGATCAGAGCATTCCTCCTTCGCGCCAGTGTTGCTGCCGGCCGAGACGGCGAACCAACAAGCCCAGCTTACAGCTATCCGAGATGGAACAGGCGCGGGGCCAGGGTACCGACTTCTCCTCGTGGTCGGAATGGTAGTGGTGCAAACAATCGCATGGGCCGCTGATTCATCGGGTGGGATCAGCTTTCAGCCACTTGCCGCCCGCACTTTTCCTCGGGGAAAAACAATGTTCACGCGGCTTTCCCCCGACGAGACCGGCGTGCGGACGGAAAATCATTACGACGATCCCAAGATGTGGGGCGCCCTCTACCAAGAATGCGAAATGGGCTCGGTCGGGACCGGCGTCGCGATCGGCGATTACGACGGCGACGGTCGCCCCGACCTTTTCGTGGTGAGCAAAACCGCCGGCTGCCGGCTCTTCCGCAATTTAGGTGGCTACAAATTCGAGGACGTCACGGACCAGGCCGGCGTCGGTGGACCCAAAGGGGTGTGGAACGGCGGCGCAACGTTCGTCGACGTAAACAATGACGGTCGCCTCGATCTCTACCTCTGCCGCTTCAACGCGCCCAATCTCCTCTATATTAATCAAGGCAACGGCACCTTCAAGGAGCAGGGCCACGCCTCGGGACTCGACGTCACCGACGCGAGCGTGATGGCCGCATTCGGTGATTACGACCGTGACGGGTGGCTCGATGTCTACCTCGCAACCAATCTGCTCAACATCACCACGCATCCGAACGGCCAGCGCGGTTACCTGTTTCACAACAACCGTGATGGCACATTCACCGATGTGACGGACGCCGCCGGGATCAGCGGTGAAGCGCAGAGTCACTCCGCCACGTGGTGGGATTTTGATCATGATGGCTGGCCCGATATCTACGTCGCCAACGATTATGGAAAACCCGACAAACTTTATCGCAACAATCAGGACGGCACGTTCACCGACGCGATGGATTTCGTTTTTCCGCACACCGCATTTTCCGCCATGGGCGCGGACTTGGGCGACGTGAACAACGACGGGCTGATTGATTTTTACGTCGCCGATATGGCATCGACCACGCATCAGCAGGATCAGAACTCCAATGCCGAAGCGCGCGAGAAAACTGATGAACCGATCAACTCAACCGCCACCCCAAAATACCACCGCAGTGCGCTCCTGCTGAACACAGGCACGGGCCGCTTCCTCGAGGCAGCGTACCTGGCAGGTCTGGCTGAATCCGATTGGACGTGGTCCGTTCGCCTCGAGGATTTGGACAACGATGGTCGCCTGGATCTCAGCGTGACGAATGGTTTTATCCGCGATCCCAATCCCGACGTGGATGCGAAGATGAAGGGGGCAGAAACTCCGGCCGAACGAATCAAAATCATGCACGACAGCCCGGTGCTCATTCAGACCCATTTGGCGTTTCGCAATCAGGGCGATTTAGCATTCGAGAACATCGGCAAGACGTGGGGCCTCGACCAGAAGGGCGTCGCCTTTGGCGCGGCCTTCGGCGACCTCAGCGGCGATGGGAACCTTGATCTCGTGTACACCAATTATGAGGAAGGCCTGACGATTCTGCGCAACGATAACGACACCGGCCATCGCGTGACGATCGAGCTGCGAGGCACCGGCTCAAATCGTTTTGGCGTCGGCGCGACCGTTAGGATTGAAAGCGCACTGGGTATTCAAGTCAGAGAGCTTGCGCTCGCCCGCGGATACATGTCCAGCAGCGAGCCCATGCTGCATTTTGGAATGGGCAACGACACGACGATCTCGCGTCTGATCGTCACATGGCCCAGCGGACACGTGCAGACTTTTTCCAATCTGCCGGTCGATCAGCGCTTCACGGTGACGGAGCCCGCACTGCCTGTTCCAGTAGTGGCGAACACCCCGCGCACCGAACCGAGTCAGTTTGAAGCAGTCGACCAGGTGAAGGGACTGACCTTTCAATCTCGCGAGGAAATCGTGGACGAAACCAATCAGCAGCGACTGATCCCCCTTCGCCTGAATCGCCGCGGTCCCGCGATCGCGGTCGGCGACATCGACGGCAGCGGACGCGATTCCGTGGTGATCGGCGGCACCACCGTGGATCCCCGGCACATTTTGCAAGCAACCGCCACCGGAGAATTCATCGCCGGAAATTCCAGGGCCCTCACCGGCTCCGCTCCTGTCGACGACGGGCCGGTGCTCCTGTTCGATGCCACAGGGCAAGGCCGGCAGGATCTTTTAGTGACTAAAGGTGGCAACGCTCTGCCGGCTGGATCACCCGAGTACCAGCCGCAGTTATTCATTAGCGATGGGCAGGGCAATTTCCATGCGGCCGTCACTGAGGCGCTGCCACCTCTGCACTTGAGTGCCGGGGCCGTGGCGGCAGCAGACTTTGACCACAGTGGGCGACTCGGCGTGTTCATTGGCGGACGCGTCCAAACGGGCGACTATCCTAAGCCACCGCAAAGCGCGCTACTGGCCAATCGCGGAGGCAAGTTCACCGACGTGACCGATTCGCTCGCACCCGAACTGCGGGCTGTCGGGATGGTGACGGCGGCGTTGTGGAGTGATGTGGATGGTGACGGCTGGTCCGATCTGCTGCTCACGCTGGAATGGGGCCACGTGAAATATTTTCATAATAATCACGGCAATGGTTTCGACGACTGGACGGTGAAGGCTGGCTTTGCTTTGGCCGGGACGGGCTGGTGGACCTCGATCACGGCGGCGGATTTCAACGGCGACGGCCAGCCCGACTACGTGGTCGGCAACGTCGGCCTCAACACCCAATACCACGCGGACCCGACTCATCCCGCGCTGCTTTTCTCGGGCGATTTCAAGGGCGACGGTTCTTCGCAACTCATCGAAGCGTACTACGAGGGTGACAAAATTTATCCGTGGCGCAGCCGTCGGGGCCTGAGCGCAGCGATCCCCGCCATCATGAAACGTTTTCCGCGCAACGACGCTTATGCGCGCGCGACGCTGAGTGCGATTCTCGGAGAAGAAAAGTTGGCCAAGGCGGAGCGTTTTGCCGCCACCGAATTTCAAAGCGGAGTTTTCCTGAGCCAGCCTGACGGCACCTACCGCTTCGATCCCCTACCCCGCCTGGCGCAGATCGCCCCGCTGCAGGGCCTCGCGGCCGGTGATTTCGACGGCGACGGACACCCGGACATTTACGCGGTGCAAAATTCTTACGCCCCGATTGCCCAAGTCGGCCGATTTGATGGCGGCCTCAGCCAGTTGCTTCGCGGCGATGGCCAGGGCCATTTCATACCGGTGCCACCAACTGAAAGCGGTCTGGTCGTGCCCGGCGATGCCAAGGCGCTCGCGATCCTCGACCTCAGCCACGACGGCTGGCCCAGTTTTCTCGTCAGCCGGAACAACACGATTTCACTGGCATTCCGCAACCACGGCGTAGCTGGCCGCAATTCCCTGCGCGTCGCACTGCGCGGGCCCCGCGGAAATCCGACGGGCATCGGCGCGCGACTCACTTTGGAATTAGCCGATCACTCAACGGAAACGAGCGAGATCTACGCCGGATCCGGTTACTACAGCCAGTCCACGGCCGCCTGCTATTTTGGTTATCTGGATTCAAACCCACCGAAGAAAATCCGTGTCCGCTGGCCGTCAGGCCTGACTTCGGAACACGCCGTCCCGGAGAAGGCAACCAACCTGACCCTCACCACTCCATCGCATGAATTCCCCTGACTGCGATATGATCAAACCCCAACGAAGCCGGCCCACTTTACCACGACAAATGACAACTGAAACCTTAGTTAATATTTCTGCCGCATCAAAAAATACGGGAGGAGCGGCTTTACTCCGCGATTTTTTTCCCGGAGACGCTTCAAGTAATCTCGCCGACGCAGGCGAGAAGACAATCATCGAGACGACTCCGCGACCGCGGCGCAGACCGCACGGCAGACGCCGAATGCACCGCTCAACGGCGACCCAAACAGCCCGACAGATCCTGGACTGGCAACCGCCGGTAACTGGAGTGACCCAACCGCGAGACGACCACCGTTCACTCCTCCATTGCGGCGACAAACCACTGTCTTCCGAACCATCGGGAAATAGCGCCCCGCATTCGGCCAACCAAGTCGATTCTGCCAAAGCCGCAAGCGACGTAGCAGATCCTTTCAACGTGAAGCAGCGGGTTTTGATTGTGGATGATGAACCCCTCGCTCGCGAACGGCTGCGCCGTTTCCTCCTCAAAGAGCCTTCGGTGGAAATCGTCGGCGAGTGCTGCGATGGACTTGAAGCTTTGGTCGCAATCAAAGGAGAGCGACCGGACATCGTATTTCTCGATATGCAAATGTCCGGCTGCGACGGACTGGGCGTGGTCGCGCGGTTGGCTCCTGACGAGCGCCCCGCCATCATCTTTGTGACCGCGCACCTCCGCTACGAAGTGGAAGCGGCGGGCGTGGGGTCCATCGATTACATCCTCAAACCCTTCGGTCAGGAGCGCATCCAACAGGCATTAAAGAAAGCGCAGCAGTATCTCCGCACCAAGCGGGAGGACGAGCCAGGGGAATGACGAAATTTATGCCACCTTCCCGTCCCTCGTTACCAAATGATTTTCGCGCGGATAACGTGCCTATGCTTCCGACCGCAGAACAACCAACGACGCTTAATCGCCGGGCATTTATCGAATCTGCCTTGCGGGGATCCCTTGGGCTGGTCGCAACGGCGATGGCGTGGCCCCTGCGTTCAATCGCGGGGCCTCCTGCAAATCCGGAATTTTGCGCACCCGGCACCGTGCCAACCGCAGAGCAAGCCGCCAGACGCGCGGCCGCTCTGCTCCGCCAACCCGAGAGTACGCGCCGGATGGTCGCGCTCCTGAAAAAAATCACGGACGACGCCGATCCGATGCGCAACCCGTTCCGCAATGCAGAACAGGTGGATCTCTTGCACGCGCAGGCATCGGCCACGACTGACGCTTCAAAACTTTTCAAAATCCGGATGCTGCTAGCCTGGCAATTATTGAATGCCGGCAAACCGAATGAAGCCCTCAAGGAATATGCCGCGATCAAGCAACTGATGGATGACAACAATGTCCCGGTGGATGAACAACGGGAGGACTATTGGCTGTTGTTCAAAGCGCTTTGTTGGCTGCGGATGGGCGAACAGGAAAATTGCCTCAACCATCACAACGGCGATTCGTGCCTGTTTCCAATTCGGGGCGCGGGCGTACATCAATTGCCGCGTGGCTCACGCGGCGCCATCACCGTGCTGTTGGAATTATTGCAAAAATATCCGCGCAACCTGCGCGCCCGCTGGTTGCTGAACATCGCTTACATGACGCTGGGCGAATATCCTGAAAAGGTGCCGCCCCGCTGGCTGATCGACCCGAAGCACTTTGCGTCTGACTACGACATCAAGCATTTTCCCGATGTGGCGGGTCGCGTCGGGCTCGACGTTGAAGACCTGGCCGGAGGGGTGGTGCTGGAGGATTTCGACAACGACGGCTTCCTCGACGTGATGGTGTCGGGCTGGGGTTTGAACAGCCAGCTCCGCCTTTTCCGCAACAACGGTGACGGGACATTCACGGAGCGAACGGAAGAAGCGGGGCTCATCGGTCTGACCGGCGGGCTCAACTTAATCCATTGCGACTACAACAACGATGGTCTGATGGATGTGTTAGTTCTCCGGGGCGCCTGGTTGGGAACTGAGGGCCACTATCCCTGTTCCTTGCTGCGCAACAACGGCGACTTTACTTTCACCGACGTGACCGAGGAGGCGGGGCTGCTAAGATTTCGTCCCACCAACTCGGCCGTCTGGTTCGACTACAATAATGATGGTTGGCTCGACCTTTTCATCGCGAACGAATCCGAGGGTCGGACAGAGAATCCTTGCGAGCTCTTCCGCAACAACGGCGATGGCACCTTTACCGAATGCGCCGCCGAGAACGGCGTGGACTACGTGGGTTTTTTCAAGGCAGTCGTGAGCGCTGATTTCAATAACGACGGCCGCCCAGACCTCTTCCTCTCACGGCTCGACGGACCGAAGATTCTGCTCCGCAACGATGGCCCGGCGGGATTGAACCATGCGCCAAACGCACCATGGCGATTCACCGATGTGGCGGCAACCGCAGGCGTGACTGAGCCGCGCACCACGTTCACTTGCTGGTTCTGGGACTATGACAATGACGGATGGCCCGATATTTTTGTCAGTGGTTACGTCGTGCA
>JANYFP010000283.1 GCA_025362555.1 Verrucomicrobiota bacterium | reverse complement strand
CACCACACCGATTTTCTCGCCGGTCTGTCCCAAATCGTGCGCGCGCTGCTGACCCATCGCGAACTGGGCGAACTCCTGCCCGCAACCGTGCAGCATGCGGCGCAGAATTTCAACGCCGCGCAGGCCATGATTCTGCTCAAAGAAGGCGACGTCCTCGTGACCCGCGCCACCTGGAACCGAAGCGACGCGACCGTCGTGACCGACATCATTGTAACCAAGGAAGATCTCGACCCCGCTTGGTCCGCTTTATTCACCGGCCAGCCGCTGCAAACCAAAGTATCAGCAGGGGCAGCCGAACCGGCCCGGCACGCTCCAACGCCGGTTGACGCAGCTATTCTGCATGCGCCTATTCTGCTCAGCCGCGAGTGCCTCGGTATATTGGAAATAATCCGGTACGAACCCGATTTTTCCTCAGAAGAAATCACCGAGGCGCAACAACTGGCTGATTCGCTCGCCCTGATTTTGCATAATTCGCAGCTGTTGGCCGCCACGAGGGAGGATTTGCGCCGCCGGGAATTGGCGGAAAAGAAGAGCAAGGAAAGTGAGGCGCGGCTGACCAGTATTATCAACTCGGCGATGGACGCCATCATCACCGTCGATGAGCGGCAACAGATCTTGATCTTCAATCCGGCGGCCGAACTGATGTTCCGCCTCACGAGAGCCGAAGCCATCGGTCAACCGCTGGATCGGTTCATCCCAAGCCGGTTTCGTCACAGCCACCGTCGGCACGTGGAAGGATTTGCCAGCTCCCACTCTGGCCCCCAGGCCATGATGCAGGGGCGCGTCGTGGCCGGACTGAGAGCGGATGGCGAGGAGTTCCCGATCGAGGCGTCCATTTCCCAGGCGAAGGTGGGCGACGAGCGACTCTTCACCGTGATCTTGCGCGACGTCACCGCGCGCGAACAGGCCGAGCGGGAAAAAATCGCGATCGAAACCCAGCTCCGCCAATCACAAAAACTGGAAGCAATCGGACAACTCGCGGGCGGCATCGCCCACGATTTCAATAACCTGCTCACGGCAATTATGGGGAACGCCACACTGCTGCACGACAGTCGTCAGTTGTCCTCCCTGCAATTGGAGATGCTGCAGCAGATCAGTCAGGCTGGGAACCGGGCCGCCAGTCTGACCCGTCAACTTTTGCTCTTCAGCCGCCGCGAGGAACCCGTGCAGAGCACCGTCGACCTCAACCATATCGCGGCGGAAATGCTCAAAATGCTCCGGCGCATTCTGGGGGAAAACATCGAGCTCCAAATAAATCTCAGCGCGCAACCGCAGTTTGTCCACGCCGATGCGGGCATGCTCGATCAAGTTCTCTTAAACTTGGCCGTGAACGCCCGCGATGCGATGCCGAAGGGCGGGAAGTTAATGATCAACACCGACTCGGTTGTTTTCGAAACGGCGAGCGGAACCGCCGAATTAATCGAGTGGATCGGCCCTGAGCGTCAACGTCGGCAACCCAGCGATCCCAATAAAAAATTCGGAACTGATACCCGCTCCCCACTGCCCCGCGCGCGCGAAGGCGAATTCACCTGCCTCACCGTAACCGATGAGGGCAGCGGAATGATGCCTGAGGTCCTCGCACACATCTTCGAACCATTTTTCACCACGAAAGAAGCGGGCCATGGCACCGGGCTCGGGCTCGCCACGGTGTATGGTATTGTAGAATTACACCACGGATGGATCGAAGTGGAAACCCAACCCGGCGCGGGCTCAAGTTTTCGCGTCTATTTACCGCGGCGATTGACGTTGCCCGCTTCTGCCTCCGTGCCCCCGGTATCCCACGTTAACCTCGCCGGTCAAGGGGAGACAATTTTGATCGTCGAGGACGAGTCTTCAGTGCGCTCGGTGCTCCGCATTTGGCTCGAACGCGTCGGCTATCGCGTCCTCGAATGTGCTTCGGGAGCCACCGCCCTTGAGCTGTGGTCAAAACACCGCGACGAAATTGCACTGCTGATGACCGATATGGTGATGCCGGGTAGCCTCGGTGGAGTACAGTTGGCGCAAAAATTACTCAAAGACCGGCCCGACCTCAAAATTATCATCACGAGTGGTTACAGCGCGACGTTGAGCCAAGATCGCAAGAAATTCGAGATCGAGATCGATTTCATTCCAAAACCCTTTGTGAAGGATCAGATCCTCGCTGTCGTGCGCGCTCGCCTTGACGCCAAAAACAAACCGCGTGAATAGCCGCTCCGAGCACCGCGATCAATCAGTTCATCTGCCCCCGACTGATTTTACCCTTAAGTTTTCCCTTCAATGTCCGATACCATGGGGTACACCACTCGTCTCAGCCACCGCTACTCTCACCCGAGTTGGCCTCTGCTCATTTCACCACACCAATGAAAGTCGTCAGCCTCGATGCCTCCCTGTTCATCAGTCGCTTGATTTGGGCGGCGTTGATCGAGCTCGCACTCGTGTAATCGGTAACGTCATGGACATGCCCACCATCAAAGAGAACACGATCAGCAGATCCTTTATTTCGATCTTTCCTTCAGCGGTGCCACTCGCCGCCTCACCCGATTGCCATGCCTGACGCCTCGGTGAATTTCTCCCCGGCGAATTCCCTGCTCGACGCCCTGCCCTGTGGTTTGGTGCAGCTCGATGCGGAAGACCGCGTCGTGCAATGGAACGAACTCATGCAACGCTGGACCGGGTTCGCCTTTGAGGTGGTTCGAGGCCGTGCGCTCATCGCAATTTATCCGAACACTGAGCGACTCGGCCCACTCATCGCTGCAGCCCGGGTCACGCCGCAGCCGCAGGTGCGCGCCCAACTGTTTCACCCCTGGCTGATTCCCGTGCCATTGCACGCCGATCACATCAGCGGTTTTTCCGAAATGCAGCAGGAGTGTCACGTCCGCCTGCTGAACGATCCCCCGGGGCACTTGGTGATTACCATTCTCGATGTCACTGCGGCGGCGGTCGCCGAGCAACGCAGCCGGGCGCAATACGCGGAACTCTCCGCCGCGCGCGACCGGGCGGAAAATGCTTTCCAGGAATTAGTCGGCCACGAGTTTGCGCTTGATCAACACGCCATCGTCGCGGTGACGGATCCCCGTGGCACCATCACGTACGTCAACGACAAGTTCTGTGATATCTCGCAGTATTCGCGGGCGGAATTGATTGGGCGAAACCACCGCATGATCAACTCCGGGCACCACCCCGCCGCGTTTTTCCAGGACCTGTGGCGCACGATCAGCAGTGGTGAGGTTTGGCGCGGGGAAATCTGCAACCGCGCCAAGAATGGAACGCTCTATTGGGTTGCGACCACGCTCGTGCCACTTGGTAAACTGGACGGAAAACCCGCCCGGTATATTGCCATGCGCACCGATATCACAGCGCGCAAAGAAAATGAGGCATTGCTCGCGTTGCAGGCACGCTTGTTCGAACAAACCCAATCCTCCGCCCAAATCGGCGGCTGGGAATACGACTGCGCTTCCGGTAGTTTGCTTTGGACTGATCAAACTTATCTGATCCACGATCTCTCACCACTCACCCACCACCCGGCGGTCGAAACCGCGATCGCCTATTATGCCCCTGAGAGCATCCCGCTCATCACGGCGGCCTTCAATCAAGGCATCGCGCAAGGCGTGCCGTGGGATCTCGAGCTCGAGCTCATCACCGCCACCGGCCGCCCCATCTGGGTCCGCGCCACCGGTAAATCCGAACAGATCGAAGGCCGCACCATTCGCGTCTATGGTTCCTTTCAGGATATCACGGCCCGCAAACAATCCGAACACGCGCTGGCTCATGAACGGTTTCTGATGCAGGCGCTCATGAGGCATGTTCCCGACTACGTCTATTTCAAGGACCGCGCAGGGCGGCTGATCAAAGTCAACCAGGCCAAAGCCCGGGTCCACGGCGCAATCGATCCGGCGGAATTGGTGGGGAAAACCGACTTCGACTATTTCACCGCCGCCCATGCCCAGCAGGCCTTTGAAGATGAACAAACCGTCATCAAGACGGGTCAATCCTTGACTAAGGAAGAAAAACTGACTTGGACCGGTCACTCCAATATTTGGGTTTCCACGACCAAAATACCACTGCACAACGAAGCAGGCGAAACCGTGGGCACGTTTGGCATTTCCCGCGATATCACGGCGCTGAAGGAGACGGAGCATATTTTGATCCAGGCCAAGGCCGAAGCCGAACTCGGCAATCGGGCCAAAGCCGCGTTTCTCTCGACGATGAGCCACGAGATTCGCACCCCGATGAATGCGGTCCTCGGCTTTTCCACCCTGCTCCTCGATACCAACCTCGACGCCGACCAGCGCACTTACGTCGAGGTGTTGAACAAGTCAGGCGAGGATCTCCTGCGCATTCTGAATAATATTTTGGAATATTCGGAGCTCGAATCGACCGAGCGACATTTTGCCAGCACCTCGTTCGATGCGGGTGTGCTCGTCCGGGAACTCGCGGCCGAGCATGAGCCGGCCGCCCGGCAGCGCGGACTGGATCTTAAAATTGACATCGCTCCCGGCACGCCACGCCAATTTTATGCTGACGATACCCGCGTCCGCCAGGTGCTCAGCCATCTGATCAGCAACGCCATTAAGTTTACTGGAAGCGGCAGCGTCACGCTCCAGGTCTCCTCCGTCTCCCGCAATGGTCACTCCCGCCTGCGCATCGGAGTGATCGACACTGGCATCGGCATCCCGCGCGATCAGCACGGGCACCTCTTCCAGCATTTCCGGCAAGTCGACGCTTCGGCAACCCGGCTTTACGGCGGGACTGGCCTGGGGCTCGCCATCTCGAAGCGCCTGATCGAGCTCATGGGTGGGCAGATCGGTTTCATCAGCGAGTTGGGGCAAGGCTCAACTTTTTGGTTCACTCTGCCGCAACCGCCGGCAGCAGTGCCCCAGTTAATCAGATCGGACTGATCCGAGCGAATCGCAACGCCACGCGCCATGATCGTGAGCCTATCGCGCCACCGCCTATAAAACTTTAGCATTCGTCGGTCATTTTGTTTTTGCGAGGCACGCCCGTCTGCGCTAGTTTTCCCGCCATGCCTGACTATCACGCGCCCGAGTTTCTCGTCGAATTGCTCAAAGCCAAATCGCCCTCCGGCGCCGAAGCCCAAGCCCAGGCGGTGTATGATCACCACGTCAAGCCCCACGCCGACGTCTACGCCAACGATGCCCTCGGCAACCGGCTGGCAAGTTTGAACAAGACTGGAAGCCCGACCCTGATGTTCGCGGGCCACATGGACGAACTCGGCCTCATGATCACGTATATTAACAAGGACGGTTTCATTTATTTCGATACCATCGGCGGACACGACAAGAGCATCATCTCGGGCCGACGCGTGATCATTCAAACGGCGAACGGTCTCGTCCGCGGCGTCACCGGCAAACGGGCAATCCATTTAATGGAAGAGAGCGACCGAAAAAAGGTGCCGGAGATCCACGAGATCTGGATCGACATCGCCGTCAAATCGAAAGCCGAAGCACTCAAGCATGTCGCGATTGGTGACGTCGCCACTTACGACCATGAATTCGAATTGATCCGCGGCAGTGTCGGCACTGCCCGCGCTTTTGATAATAAAGTCGGCGCCTACGTGGTCGGTGAAGCACTCATCCGGCTCGCCAAAGAGAAAACAAAATTGAACGCGAAGGTTGTCGCCGTCGCTACGACGCAAGAAGAGATCGGCACTCGCGGCGCACAAACTTCCGCTTTTGCCGTCGATCCACACATCGCGCTCATCGTGGATGTTGGCCATTCGACCGACCATCCGGACTGCGATCCGCGCAAGCACGGCGAAACCAAACTGGGGGCCGGTCCCATTCTTTGCCGCGGCCCGAACATTAATCCCAAAGTTTATGATCGCCTGGTGGCCTGTGCGAAGAAGGCGAAGATTCCAATCCAGTTCGACGCGGACCCGCGTCCGACCGGAACAGATGCCCGCGCCATTCAAATGGCCCGCGGTGGGGTGGCCTGCGGCCTCGTGTCGATTCCGCTGCGTTACATGCACACCCCAAGCGAAGTCGTGGATCTTGAGGACGTGGAGAATTGCGTGAAGCTCTTCGTCGCGTTCGCGAAATCCGTAGACAAAGGGGAATCGTTTAATTGGTGAGGCCGCAGCTACTGAAAAGCAGGAGCAGTTCCTCAACGGCCCTCCGCGGCGCAAGGCGATTGGGGGCAATCGCCCCTACCTCGCTGATATATTCCAGCCGCAAAAAAGCCGCGATCCATTGAATCGCGGCTTTTCCTGAATTAGTAATTCGGCTCAGGCGGCGTTTTTATCCGACGAAGCGTTGCTCGCCGTCTTCTTCAAGGTCGGCTTCTCGCGGCCTTCGACCACGGCTTGATCGATGATGACCTCGACGATATCCGTGCGCTGCGGGAGATCATACATGACTTCGAGCATGAGTTTTTCCAGGATCGCGCGCAAGGCACGGGCGCCAGTCTTGAGCTCGATCGCTTTCTTGGCGATCGCCACAATCGCTTCCCGAGTGAAGCGCAGTTGCACGCCGTCCATCGCAAAAAGTTTCGAGTACTGCTTCACGATCGCGTTTTTGGTGCGAAGCAAAATCTTTTCGAGGTCGGCCACTTGCAACTGTTCGAGCACCGAGACGACCGGCAGACGACCGATGAACTCGGGGATCATGCCGAAGCGGATGAGATCTTCCGGCGCAACCGAGCGCATCATCTCGTCCGAACTCAACTCGTGGTCCTGCGCGTTGATATTAAATCCGAGCGAACGCTGGCCCATGCGCTTCTTGATGACTTCATCCAAGCCGACAAAAGCGCCGCCACAAATAAAGAGAATATTCGAGGTATTAACCTGAATGTATTCCTGATTTGGATGCTTGCGGCCACCCTGCGGTGGCACGTTGCACGTGGTCCCTTCGAGAATTTTGAGCAAGGCTTGCTGAACACCCTCACCGGAAACGTCGCGCGTGATGGAAACATTTTCGGTGGTGCGGCGAATCTTGTCGATTTCGTCGATGTAAATGATGCCGCACTCGGCTTTCTTCACATCGTAATTCGCAGACTGCAGCAAACGGAGCACCACGTTCTCGACATCTTCGCCCACATAGCCGGCCTCGGTCAAAGTCGTGGCGTCGGAAATGGCAAACGGCACATCCAGAATCCGAGCAAGAGAACGGGCCAGCAGGGTCTTTCCCGAGCCCGTGGGGCCCACGAGCAGGATATTGCTCTTCTCGACTTCCACGTCGCTAAACTCGGTTGGCATCGTTACCGCATCCCGAATCGATGAGGCGTCGTAATTCAGCCGCTTGTAGTGGTTATAAACGGCGACCGATAAAACTTTCTTGGCATGATCCTGACCGATGACGTGATCATCCAGCACTTTCTTGATGTCAGCGGGCTTGATCAAACGAAAAGCCGGTTTTCCCCCTTCGGTCGCCGCAGGGGTCTTCACCTCGCGGTCAATGATCGTCTTGCAGACGTTGACGCAGGAATCGCAGATGTAGACACCCGGTCCGGCAATAATCTTGCGGACTTCCGCCTGCGACTTACCGCAGAACGAACAGAGGGTCATGCGCGAAGATTTTGCCATGGTGAATTAATCGGCCGTTACCGTGATTTTAGTAGGTTTCCCGCAACCGTAAGAGCCGATTTTATGCCAGCTCAGGCGGCGCTTTGAGTGATCTGCTTGGCGTCACGGGTGGAGGTGACGACATGATCCACGATGCCGTAGGCCTTGGCCTCTTCGGCGCTCATGTAATAGTCGCGATCGGAATCAAGTGCGACCTGTTCGGAGGTCTTGCCGGTATGTTTGGCAATCGCGTCGTTCAAGGTCTTGCGCCAGCGAATGATTTCCCGTGCCTGGATGGCAATATCGGCCGCCTGGCCGCCCGCGCCGCCGGAAGGCTGGTGAATCATCACCCGGCTATTGGGGAGCGCGAAACGCTTACCCTTCGTGCCGCCGGCCAAAAGCACGGTGCTCATGCTCGCCGCCATGCCGATGCAGTAAGTGACGAAATCGCACTGCAAAAAGTTCATCGTGTCGTAGATCGCCATGCCCGCAGTGACGACGCCACCGGGGGAATTGATGTACAACTGGATGTCCTTCTTGGGGTCTTCCATTTGGAGGAACAGCATCTGGGCGATCACCACATTGGCCACACCATCATCGATGGGGCTGCCAATGAAGATAATTCGGTCTTTTAACAGACGGCTAAAGATATCCATCGACCGTTCACCACGGCCGGTATTTTCGAGAACAATTGGTACGTAGTAGCTCATGCTTTGGCGGTTGCTACTTTGACGTTAGCCTTGGAGACGAGAAAATCAAGGGCCTTGTCGAACATGATCTGTTGCTGGACGGCGCGCACCTGATCGCGGTCCTTGCTCAGATCCTTGGCTAGCTTATCGGGGCGCTGGCCGTTCCGCATCGCTTCGCGCATGAGCCACGTGTTGAAATCCTTTTCGCCCACAGTGATTTTCTCGGCCTCAGCGATCTTCGCCAGGATAAGTTGCACCTTGATGCGAGCCACCGCCGCTTGGGAAGCACTGTCGTAGAGCTGCTTTTTATTTTGCTCGAACTGCTCCTGAGGTACGCCGCGGCGCATATTTTCCTCGATGAACTGGCGAAGGACGCCGTCACGCTCGGAGGCGATGAGACTGTCTGGCACCGGGAAATTAACTTTCGCGACCAAGGCATCGGTAACCTGGCGGCGTTGTGCGGCGCGGTTCTCGTGTTCCTTGCGCATCTTGAGCCGGTTGCTGATCTGGCTCTTCAGACCATCGAGGTCGTCGGCCTGGTTCGCTTTGAAAAAGGCTTCATCCATCGGGGGCAGCACGCGCTCGCGGACTTCCTGTACTTCGATGGCATATTGCACCGTCTTACCGGCCAACGCTGGGACTGCGGCAAAATCCGCCGGGAATGCAACATCTACGGTCTTCTTATCGCCCGCCTTCAAGCCGTCCAATTGCTTCGAAACTCCGGGAAGCAGGCCTTCATTGGCGCCCTCAACTTCCTCCCAAGTCTGCGGTGCAGCGGCGTAGATCGCTTTGTCACCGACCACTTCGGTCAACGAATTTCCATCGAGTGTGCCGGTGTAACCAAAGCGGACGTAGTCGCTCTTCGCTGCGGCGCGCTCAGCGACTTTGAAATCAGCGCGCTCAGCGCGGAGACTTTCGATCGCGGTATCAATCTCAGCGTCGGTCGCCTCGGCGGCCTGCACTTCCGTCTCGAGCCCGACGTAGTCAGGCAACACGAAGTCAGGGCGCACATCGACAGTGAGTTTGATGGCAGCGGACAAGCCCGCTTCGATCGTACCTTCTTCGACTTCAACCAACGAAAGGACGTCCAACTTCGACTGCTCAAGTCCGTCGCGATACGCTTTGCCAATCACTTTGGTCTTAAATTCTTCCTTCAGCTCCTTGCTGTAACGCTTCACCACCATGGCGGCGGGGGCCTTGCCAATGCGGAAACCAGGCAAGTTGGCCTGCTTGGTGAAATCACCGAGGACAGCCTGGTATTCAGTATTAACCTCACCCATGTCCAGGGTTACAGTCAGCGTTTTACGGGTCTCGTTAATGTCGGTAATTTGAACGTTCACGGCGATAAATTCAGAGGTGATAAGTCGGTTTAATCGGCCAAGCTACGTGACGCTTACATCCCCGGTCAATGCCAGATTCCATCGCGGCAAAACTATGAAACCAACATGGACATTTGCTTCCGTCGACCCAAGCTGAGTCTCGCGTAATGCCTTCCCTTTCACAGCTTTTGACCGACCACGGCAGTTTGCTCGTTTTTGACGCTGCTTCCCTGCGGGTCCAGGTCGGGCTGCTGCGGCCAAATACGCCGGCCGTTTGGCGGACAACCACGGATGAAGCCGGCAGGGGAATCTTCACCAGTTCCGAGGCAATTTTGTGCGAAGCCTGCCTGAGATC
>JANYFP010000281.1 GCA_025362555.1 Verrucomicrobiota bacterium | reverse complement strand
AGATGACGCAAGTAGAGACCCTTGATCACGCCCCACGGCAAGGCCTCCACTCCCGCGAACGCGAGCCCGCCCCAGAAAGCACCTTGTGCAAAGCGATAGGTCAGGCTGCGCCCGAACGGCAACGCGGCCCCGTCGGCGGCGAACCAGTATTGGAAATCCTGCGCGAAGAGACGGGCTCGCTCGACGTAACGCGCGATCCGCGGCGGGTCGCCCGCTGATGCCAGCCGCGTATAAAGCAAACTGTAGAAATGAAACGCCATCGGCACGTAGTAATCACCGAGCCGGCCGTCGCGAAAGGTTGTCCCGCTGGCACCATCAGTGTACCAGCCGTCGCCGATGTAGAAACGATCCAACTGCGCGAGGTCAGCGTCGACCCGTTCCTGGGAAAACGGCTGACCGACGCGCTCGAGGCCGAGGTTCACGAGCACACGGAAGAACAGCCAGTTGTTCTGCACGAGTTTCACCTGGTTAATATTTTGCAGCCACGCGGCGAGGCGCGTGCGAACTTCAGGCGACAGCGGAGTCCAAAGCTGATCCGGCGCGAGTGCGAGGCTGGTGCCGAAAGCAGCCTGCTCCACACTGCGCTGGTCGAAGTCTCCGGCGAGACCCCAATACTCCGGGTGAGCCGGATTAGTACCGGCGTCGAGGCCCTGTTGCCACAGCGGCCAGTGCGCAAAGGCCCCGCCGCCAGCCGCCAGCGGAGCGAGGCCCCAGAGCGGCCGCGCAAAACCTTCCAACCAGCCCGCCGGATCACCGTAGTGCGCCCGATTCGCGCCGAGCCGGACTTGCGCACGCCCCGGAGAAAAATGCGAGACCAACGGTTCCGCAAGATCGGTCGCGAATCGTTGCAAATCAGCGCGCGTGCGCAGGGGATTATCGGCGATGGGGGAATTCATTTCAATTCACAGGGGGTAAAGTAAATTTTTCTCCGAATGGGGGAGCTTGCTGGCAGGTGATTAATTATCCGATCCGCGGTCGACATCCTGAATTGTTTGCAAGCAAGCTCCGACAAAAGAGAGAAAAATAAATCACGGAGATGGCCGGTGGGAGTTAGGGGAAAACAAAAATTCAGGAACCCACCCGCGTCGCAGAGGCGGCGTCGCTGTCGGGCAATTCGTAGAGGCGAAGTTCGGCGGGCGGGGGCGCGGCGTCACGCGGCAGATCCCGATTGCGCGGGAGTGTTTCCCAGCGAAGCACCCAGCGGTGGCCATTTGCACGTGCGACGGCCGTCTGCACTTCCATTCCGGCCTGGGCCGGCCGCATCAATGCAGCGGGCAACACCGGCGCCGCCGGTGGAAGCACCGCCGTGCGTTCGAGTGTGTCAGCAGAAATCACCCAACGGCCGGCACCTGCGGTGAGAGTCGAGAAATCCACGCGCATCGTCCCGTCACTCGCGAGCTGCGGTGCACCCAGCGTGACCTCGGCCGCAATCGAGCCACCGCCGGAAAAAGCCCAGAGAAAATTCCAATCGCTGAGCGCGTGCACTTCCCAGCCGGCCGCACCGGCACTCACACGGGGCCGGGCCACATACCCCTGGGAATGATGCTGCGCGTCGTAGCGGTGATAAACCACAACGGGCCGTTTTTGCGCATCGAAGCCGAGATTAAACGTCATGTTAATCAAACCCTCGCCGGGTTGCGCGGCATCGATTACCTCCCCAGTCGCGAGCGTGATCGGCAAAGTGAGCGGCTCGCCTCGACTGTTTTCCCAATGAATGAAATCGCGGCTGCGGGCATAGGATAGTGTGTGGTTCGTCGCACAATCCGGCGTGTCGCGCCACATCCACACGAGATGAAACCAACCATCGGGACCAAGGATTGGATCGAGGGCATACGCGTTGCGCGCATTCTGGCCGTCAAGCAATGGCGTGCCAAGCAGGCGGCGCCAGACTTTGACGGCGGGATCGTAGGCATTGTAGAGATCGCTGCCGTTGCCACTGCTGCCATCGCGATGGCGGAAAAAAAGATCCCCGGCCGCATTCTTGAAAAATACCGGATAAGTGCAGCGCGTTTCCCGTTCGCCGATCATGTGATCGATCCGCTCCAGTGTGCCCACGTCAAATGGTTCGCGTGTGCGATAATAGACCAACGGATCGACATGCATGTTGCCGGCGAGATGCAGCCCACCGTCGTGATCGAGCGCGAGCCGGAGGTAATTGTGACTGTCCCAACCGGTCACGTTGGACGCGCGATCATGCGCCGAAGGAACGCCGGGCGGTTGCACGCGCGTCCATTTTGCGTCGCCCATTTTCCGACCCACCACGGTCAGCCGCCGCTCGGCGTCATAATAGGCGATGAATTGATGCCCGCCCTCAACGAGCAACGCGAAACTGACCGGATGGCCGGACCAGACGTGATCAATCAATTCACCTTCCGGGGCCGCGCCGACTTTTTGCGCAGCGAGAAGGCCTAGGATAAAAAACAGAACGCGACAGAGACGGGGCATGGCGCAACAATGCCAAATTAAGCCATGCGGGCAAGCTGCTCCCGCGTCACGGCGTGCCGCAGCGGTTCGCCGCGGGCGTAGCGGTGAAATTCCTCCACCATGGCCCGCCCCATCCGACGGCATTCAACTCCAATGGAGCCGGCAATGTGCGGGGTCAAAAAGACATTGGGCAAATCGTAGAGGAGCGAATCGCGAGCCGGTGGCTCGGGATCGGTCACATCCAGTATCGCCTGAACATCGGGTCGCGCGTTCAGCATCGCGACGAGATCGCTCTCGCGCATCAATCCGCCGCGGGCGGTGTTGATCAGCGTCGCCCCGGGGCGGAGGCGGGCGAGCAGTGTGGCGTCGATCAAGCCAACGGTCTCCTTCAGCAACGGCGTGTGCAGGGAAATGATATCGGAACGGTCGAAAATTTCCGCCAACGACACCGCCTCGACGCCGAGTTCGGCGCATTGCGCGGCCGTCAGCAACGGGTCGTGCGCGAGGACGCGGATATCGTAGTTGCGCAGTTGTTCGGCGACGCGGCGACCGATGAGGCCGAGCGAGACGAGCCCGACCGTGGCGCCCCACCCCGTCGGCACCGGCAGTGCGCGCAATGCGTCGAAACTGCGTTCGGCGCGGACCAAACGGGCGTGGTGCCAGGCGCGTTTGAAGGAAAGGAGAATTGCTCCAATCGTAAACTCAACGACCGGCTGGGCGTTGAGTGCCGCAGCGCTCGCCACCACAATACGGCGCTCCCAGAGCGCGTCAGACGCGATTGGCCGAATGCTGCCGGCGCCGTAGAACACAGCGCGCAGCCGCGGCATGCGCGCGAGCAATTCAGCATCGAGCCGCGGCGCATCCCAGCCGGTGAATAGCACCTCGATTTCCGCCAGCCAGGCGGGTGGCGACGCCTGAAGCTGGGCCGCAGTACACGGAGCGCCGAGCAATCGGGCGGCGGGAGAAATGGCCTGCAGGCTGTCTTCTCCGTAGATGTCGGCGAAGGCGGAAGCCCCGAGAATAAAGGCGGTGTTAATCATGTGGGCGACAAGAGAGCGGCGGCGCGGCGGCCGGCCAGGGCATCCTTGATCTCATAGGCCCGGGCCTCGGTGAGATCGTAGCGGCGAATAAGCCAGAGCGCGAAAAGCGCCCCGGCAGTGGGCATGGCAAAGTAGGCCAGCTGCATCAGACGCAGGGTCTCTGGCGGCTGCGCGCCGAGCTTGGCGTTGAAACCGATCCAAACGAGCACGAAGCCCGCGATGAGCGAGCCGAGGGAATTTCCCGCCTTCTCAAACCAACTGAGCAGCGAGGTGAACAATGCCTCGCGCCGCAACCCGGTACGCCATTCGTCGAAGTCCGCGATGTCGCCCAGCATCGCGTTCGCCACGAGGGAAAAACCGGCGTTGGCCGCACCATTCGTGATGAGGACGATGAATTGCAGCCACGGCAAACCGGGCTGATAAACGAAGAGCTTGCTTGCACAACCGGTCAGCAAAACACCGATGGCAATTTGCAGCGTGCGCTTTTTTCCGTGCCGCCGCGTCAGCCACGGATAAACGAAAAGGGAACTGAGAATGGCCGCGACGTGGAAGGACGAACCAAGAAATCCATACGCCCAACCGGCGGCCTTCAGATCACCGCCAAACACAAAGTAGGCATTCATATAGATGCCGAGCATGCCCACGAGATTGTAACCGAGACTCAACACGAAACGCGCGGAGAGCAGCGACAGAAAAGTCCGGTTGTCCCGTACCATCCGAAGGCTGGCGAACAGCGACGTGCGCGGCTGGCGCGCGGCCACGCGACCGTAGTGGCGCTCACGGCACAACCAGAGTGGCGCGAGGCCGGTGAGGAGAAACACCAGCCCGCAGCCGCCCGCCACCCAGCGCAAACCGGTGATGCTGTCGCCGAAGACCGCCAATTGTGTCAGCGGGAACAGCCACTGACTCGCGATTTGAAAAGCGAAGCCGAACGCAAACGTCACGGAAGCGAGCCGCGTGCGTTCATGGTAATCGTCGGTAGCTTCGAGCATGAGTCCGCCGAGCGGCATGCTGTAAAGCGAATGCGCCGTGTAAAACGCGAGTGAGACGAGCAGCAGATGCCAGAAAAGCCCATCGGAACTGGCGCCGCGCGGAAAAAACCAGAGCGCGGCAAAGAGCAGAGCCAGCGGCAAAATCGCGATGGCGAGCAACGGGCGGCGGCGGCCCCAACGCGAGCGGAAGTTATCGGAAAAAGATCCCCAGACCGGATCGAGCATCCCGTCCCAAAGCCGCTGAATAAAAACAATCGTACTGATGAGCGCGGGATTGAGGCCGAGCGTCATGTTGTAGATCGGATTCACCAGCACGTGAAGGGTGCCATGCGTACCGTCAGCTACAACTTTGCCGAGGCCCAGGCCAATCTTCTCGCGAACAGGAACGCGATCAACATCGGCAGTGGCTCGGGTGACGGGCGGCAAGAGGGACATGCGAGCAGGTTGATCTCGGGTGGAGGACGAAGCGAGGGGAAGTCAGCGAAAGGAAAAAAGACAGAACCAAATGCGGCTCGGCCTGCGAAACAGGCGGAAGAAAAGGTGGAGCCGGGTTGACCGCAACCCGCTTTAGCGTGGCGGCATTCAAACCCGCGCAGGGGAGTCAATGCGCTCCACCTTCTTTTGCCCGAGGTCCTGCTCAGAACAGATACGTCATCGTCAGCTTCGCATTGAGCGGCAGGCCGACCCAGACGTTCGTGCGACCCGTGGCGGACTGGAGATAATCTTCATCAAGCAAGTTATCGATATTCAGCTGCGCACGCCAGTGGGTGTTCAGACGGTAAACCACACTGGTGTTGACCAACGTGCGGGCCGGCAGCCAGAAGGACGGTTGGACGCGAACGATGTGGCTCGACGTGCTGGCAGAGGTAACCCCGGAAGCATTATCACCGGCGCGCTTGCTCAGGTAGTCGGCACCGATGCCGATCGACAAACCGGAGAGAGAGCCGCCTTTCGCGAACGTGTAGTTGAGCCATAAGGCCCCGGATTTTTCGGCGGTACCGCGAAAAACAATCCCATCGGCGTCGCGATTATGCATCACCGTGCCATTGCCGATGACCGAGAGGTTCGCGTTGACCGCGTAGTTGAATTCCAATTCCACGCCGTGGGCGAGACGATCGGAGAAGAGCGGCGGCAGCAACGGACTCGGCACCGGGTTGGCGCTGTTGGCCGGATTCGGAATCGAGAAGTTATTCTGCTTGATATCGAAGTACGCCAGACTGGCCGTCAGGCGGTTGTCGAGGAGACGCGTGCGCAGACCAAACTCATGCTGCTTGCTCGTCTGCGTGTTGAACAAGTTGGTGTTGGTGGACGTCGCCGTGACTGTCGGATTGATCGCGCTGGTCTGCTTCGAGAAACCATAATAGAGCGCCAGATCCGGCAGCAGTTTGAAGACAACACCGCCGGAAGGAAGCGTGGCCTCCGGGGCGACGTGCCCGCGCATCGAACGCAACACATCGACGTTGGCACTGTAGTACCAGTCGCGGGAAATACCGCCGTTCACCAGGAGACGCTCATTCATGAAGCCGAGCACTTCATTGATGAAAATCTGTTGATCGCGATAGTAGCGGGTGTTGATGCCCGTGACATTGGTCAACGTGTATGGAGAGTAAACGTAGTTGGCCAAATTCTGCGGAGACGTGACGGTGAAGTTTTGATTCTTCTCGTTATGGGTGGCGGCGAAGTTGACGGCCCAACCGGCGACGGTCGTGGACTTCACGCTGTCGGTCTTGATCTCATAAACAAAGTCGTTCTGAACATTGGCATAGGTGCGGTCCTGATTGTTGACGCTGCCGCCGAGAGTGAAGAGGGGTGCATCGTTGCGCGTGGTACCGTCCCACACACGGAGACCGGTGGCGGCGTCCGTCGTCGTCACCTGATTGCTGGCGGCGCCGATGTTGAGCTGAACGGAAGTCGCAGTGGACTCAATCAAGTTGGCCGCAACGCGCATCGACAAATTGTCGCCGAACTTGGTCGTGAAAAATGCCCGATAATGTTGCGCGCTCTGGTGGCGGGTGATGTCGTCGCGTTGAGCGCTGAAGTCACGCGGGATGCCTTCCAGGGTTTGCCAATGACCCGTCGAAGTGGCGTAGAGCGAGACGGGAACGCCCGTGAAATTCAGGGCGCGCCAATTGTAGGCCTCCGCCTGCAAGGTCAGCTCCGTCGCCGGCCCGAAACGGTACGTCAGCATCGGCATCACGAGAAAACCCTGGTGAAAATTATTCTGACCGTAATCGTCGGCATCCTGAGCCGAGGCGACCACGCGCACGGCGAGTTTGCCCGGCGTGATGACGCGATTGACGTCGAGTTCGGCGCGCGTCGAGCCATACAATCCTGCCTGGGCGGAGAACGATCCGCGATCGGCAAAAATCGGCTTCTTCGACACGATATTGACTGTGCCGCCAGGCACGCCTTGCGGCGCCATGATGGCGTTGGGACCTTTGACGACTTCGATG
>JANYFP010000232.1 GCA_025362555.1 Verrucomicrobiota bacterium | reverse complement strand
TTGATTCGCAGGCGGCGATGGCGCCCGCAGGTTCGAGTAAAACTGTATCGAACTCCGTCCAGCGTTGTTTGATCGGGTTAAATCGCTCAGCCCGTGCGCACCGACAGGACTATTTACCGGGTTCTGCGGCGGGGGGCTGGTCGGGTTTGGGTATCAGGTGAAGTATGATCACCTTCTTTTCAACCCGCCCGCGAATGCGCAGCTCAACGGTTACGGGGATGTCGCTTCCTTCTACGCCGAGCCGTGACGTCATGATTTCCGAGGCGGCAGTTTGACCGGGCTCAATTTGGTAACGGCTGGGGAAAACGGCGAAATCGCCCAAGGCTGATTTGAAGTCGACCACTTCGCACGAAATGGGGTCAGTCGCAGAAGTGTTTTGCAGCTCAATCTTAAGCTGGGCCGGTGGGAGATTGCTGCTCATCGCGACCGGTCGATCATTGGAGTAGCCCGAACTTTCCGGGGCGGGTCCTTCGCTGCCGCTGCCCATGCCACCGTGGTGATGTCCGCCGCCACCGTGGTGGGTCGCGCCCGACTCACTGCTATTTCGTTCGCCGCGCTCCTTGCCATGGCGCTCACCGGTCGAGAGCCCGAGGGTGACTCGCACGGCTAAGTTTCCTTCGGCAAAATTTTCGGAGCCGGCCATACTTGGGGGATAAATCGGAGGCGTGGCGTTCAGTCTGGCTGGATCGTCAGAGCGCGAATCGCTGGAGCAACCGGCGCTGAAAGCCAGTCCCAAGCTAAACACAAGTGAGGCGAAAAATCGGACACGGAAGTCGGTGGGCATCCGGACTGAGACGCGCTCCAGCAAACTAGGTTGCAGCGAAATGAAGGGCGCGGGCCTCAACTCCAATTGTAATTGAAACTGATGCTGATGCGCTCGGCCGTGGTGCGATTGGCGGCAACTTCGTGGCGGAGCCAGCTCTCAAATAAAATCACGTGGCCGGCCTGGGCAGGATAGGTGATATGCGGTTTATTGACTGGGCGGGCCTTTGTGGTTTTCGGTGGGGCCGCCATGAATTTGCTCAGACGCGGGTCCTCGAATTTAAGGCCGGCGCAACCGCTAGGGGTGGCGACATAGTAGGTGCCACTGATGAAGGATAGCGGATGCAGATGCAGGCTGTGGGCGGTATGCTCGGGCATGATATTCACCCAGAGATCGGTGATAAAAATTTTGCGCCCGCGCAGATCCATGTCGAGTTGGCCGGCGTAGCGGCGCACGTGCTGGTTTAGTTTTCGTTCCAAGCCTTCAAAAGTAGACGAGAACTTATGAAGCTGATTCATCGATGCATACGAGGTGTAGCCACCCGGGTAATTCTTGAGTGACCAGCGCCGGCCGGCGGTATCAAAGTCGCGGAGGTTGCGGCATTCGTCGGCCAATTCCGTGTTGAAGCGCTCAAATCCGGTCTTTGATAAAGCCTCATGGTAGATAAAAGTGGAAAACCAGGCGCGGGTTGACATGCCATTTAACTAATTGGCTTGGTGCTAAAAGCGCAATCATAAGCCGGAGGAACTTTGAATTTTTTTAACGGTCAATCGTTATCCGTTTGATCTCAGCTTTAATCCCGTTTGCTTTCCGACCTCTCACTATGAACACCAAGCTCCAGTCCTCAGTTACATTGGTCCGCACGCTGCTTGCCAGCGCGCTTCTTACACTCGCCACTTCGGCCTTCGCGGCGGACCGCATCGAATTGATCGATGGTTCAGTTGTCGTCGGTAAACTTCTCTCGGCTGAGGCTGGTAAACTCAAAGTTGAAACGGCCTTTGCCGGCACCATTGAGATCGCTCAGGATAAGGTGAAGGGCTTTTCCACCGACGAAGCCGTCAATGTTGAGCTCGCTGCTGGTAGCACCGTGTTGGGCAAGGTCGGCATGACTGACGCCGGTCTCGTCGTTTCGGCCAATGATGGTCAGCAGACCACGCAAGCGGGCAAAGTAGTGGCGGTTTGGCGTGCGGGCGTGGATAGCCCCAAAGTTCGCCTGTTGAAAGAAGAGGCCGACAAGAACAAGCGTCACTGGAAGTACGAGGCTTCCCTCGCGATCAACGGCCGCACGGGCGTTTCCGAAAAATTCGCCGGCGCGTTGGGTTTCAAAGCAACCTTGGAAAGCGCTCAGGACAAATTGATCTTCAATCTTGCGGCGGAAAAAGCCCAGGATAACGGCGTCGAGACCGCGAACCGCCAGTTGGCCGGTGCAGATTATTCATCATTTTTCTCCGATAAAAATGTGTGGTATGCCCGCACCTCGGTTGAAAAGGATGCCTTGAAGGAACTCGATCTCCGCTCAAGCACCGCTTTCGGTGTCGGCCGCAAGCTGATCAAGAAGGATGTTCAGGACCTCGAGGCCCGCGTCGGTATCAGCTACCTGTATGAATCCTACGCCAATGGCACCAAGTTCGATTCGCCTGGTTTGGATATCGCTTTAATTCATACCTATAAGTTCGCGACCGGCAAGCTGAGCAATGTCCTCACCTACACCCCGGCCTTCAAGGAGTTTAGCAATTACCGGATCCACCACGAGACGACGTATGAGATGCCAATCTCGGCCTCGATGTGGAAATTGAAGACGGGTATCATGAATGATTACACCTCCATTCCCCAGCCCGGCATCAACCGCCTTGACACGCTTTATTTCACCAGCCTGATCCTGAATTTCGACTAAGCATCGGCTGACAATTTATTTTCTCTCAAAGCGGGGCCATGCCGGCCCCGCTTTTTTTTATGCCCCGGTTGCCGGCCGCACGGAAATCAGTGTAGGCAGCGAGCTTGCTCGCGCTCCGCTGCTGGTGTTTCAATTTTCTGCTTCAGCCTCACATCACCGTGAAACGCCTCCGCGCCAAAACTGAACTTTCTTGGTGAAATTTGAAACATCGGCGTGACCGGCGCGTCGAATGCGGAATGATGTTTCCCAGTATGAAGACGCTTATTCGCCGATTGACCGCCCTCGTTCTCTGCTGGGTCTTGGGTGCGGCGGCGCTCGCCACGGAGCCGGACGCGGCCGAGCGACCCACGCACGATGTGCTTGTTTTCAAGGATGGCGATCGCGTCCAGGGCCGCTTGGTCGAGCAGACGGCACAGACGATCGTGTTTCAGTCGGAGCGTTTTGGTTTACTGCACGTCCCCGCAGGGAATGCCGTGGTCATCAAGGCGGCAGTCCCCGTCGCGATCAATTTGGCCTCACCCGCTACGCCAGCGGGCAACCTGCAAACGGCGGCAGAGCGCGCCGAAGGGGAAAAAGTGCTCGGTTGGGAGCGTTTTTCGCCTGCGTTGATGACGGCCATGCTCGCGGAACTATTCGGTCAATGGCACGGCAAACTTAACTTTTCCACCGAAGTGGTGTCCGATACGGCGACGCGGAACAATGTCGCACTCGAGACGCTTTTGCAGCGGAAGTGGAAATCCGACGAAGTACAACTTAAGGCGCGTTATGATTACAGTAAAACCAATGAACTCACGACGACCGACCTAATCAAGGCGGACGGCTTGTGGCGTCACGATTTTCAGAAAAGCCGGTTTGCCCTGTACCGGCCGACACTCGAATGGAACCGCGCAAGTTTCGACAAGGTTACTTTGCTGCCTAACGATTACGTGCTGATGCAGCAGGAAATTGGTTTTGGTTTCAGTCTTGTATCCACCCCGAGCCGCAAAGTCCGCGTCGGTTTATCGGAGAATTTATTTGATGTCTGGAATCTCGTCCCGGAGCAGGCGCACACCTCGCGCACGGTGGAATCCGCCTTTTTGGAGACCGAACTGAAGTTGCCTTGGCGGATGTCTCTCTCTCAACGGGCGGTTTACTATTACTCCGTGGTCTCCGCCACAGACGGTTGGGAAAATCGGATCGAATTGAGCAAGAAATTCACTGAGACATTCAGCACGTCCGTCCGCCACGAAATCCGCCGCGACAACCCCGATGGGCGCGCCCCCGATTACTCGCGATTGAAACTACTCTTTGGCTTGGATTTCTAATTCTGGCCATTGTCCCTTTGTCGGCAACCGCGCGTCACGATTAACCGTGGGACGCAGTCAAGTGCGGGAGTTCAGTGCATAATTCGATG
>JANYFP010000106.1 GCA_025362555.1 Verrucomicrobiota bacterium | reverse complement strand
TCCCGAAGAAGCGCCAGCGATCGAGCTCGCCAAAGCCGCGCTCGGGCGATTTGCGCAACAGTACCAACAGCACTGGCTCGCCGGCATGAGAAAAAAGCTCGGCCTGTTCACCGAGGAACTGGAGGACACCGCGTTAATCGAATCGCTGCTCACGTGGATGCAACAGACCAAAGCCGATTTCACCAACACCTTCGCCGAGCTCGCCCCCACCCTTCCCGCCGCCGACGTCCGCCGCGCCGATGGCGTATTCATCCAGTGGTACGATCGTTGGCTCGCCCGACTCGGACGACAGCCGCAGCCACTCGCGCAATCCGACTCACTCCGTCGCGCGCACAATCCCGCGTTCATCCCGCGCAATCATCTCGTGGAATCCGCCCTCGCCGCTGCCGAGCAAAACGATCTCAGCGTGATGCATCGTCTGCTGAAAATTCTCGCCACGCCCTACGATCACACGAGCCACGCTCCCGAGTATCGCTCGCCCGCTCCAGCCAGCGAAGACGCCTACCAAACTTTCTGCGGGACGTAAGCGACCGACCTCGGTGGTAAACTAAAAGCTTTGGCGATCCGCTTGCTTGTCCCCTATTTCTCTGCCCGGTGAGCGCCGCGTTCCTTGTCGTACTTGAGCCAGGCTTTTTCGGCGGGCGTATTCGGCGAGCATTCACCACGGCAGGCGGCGATGAAATGCGCCTGTAAAGGATGGATCGGTTTCAATTCGCCCACCACCAATGCATCCATGTAGCGCCCAAACGTCCCGATCGAATAAGCCTCGACCTTGCTGTAATGGCTGCCCGTCGGCACGGAATAACCGCCGGTAAAAAGCACCCGCAGGTGATCCTCGGGAAAAATTGTTTTTACTTCCTCAATCGTTTTTACGACCCGACTGATCGCCTCGGCGTTACGCAACACTCCGGTGTGCGTATCGCTGAAGTCGGCCTCCTCCACCGCCTCGCCCAGCGCCCACGCACAGCGCTGGCTGGATACCGGCACCACGCCATCACTCCCATTTTCCGCGGAGTCGGGCGCACTCGACTGACCGAGCGCACAATACAAATGATAACGAGTAGATTCAGGCAATGGCCGACGATGCAGGTCGCGAATGAATGCGCTGTCCGGCGCGAGATCGTACCATGACGGAATCACCACGGGCGCGCGGGTGCCACTCTTCGCCGCCGGGTGTCCACCAAGCGGACTCGCAATCGTAATCAGGCAGCGCACATCCGCCTCGTTCTTTTTACCGGTACAACGATTAAGCGCCTCGCGCACCACCAGGCCGCCCATGCTGTGCGCCACAATCACCATCGGCATATCCTGCGTCGGAATTACGCGGCCCGACAGAAACAGCCGGTAAAACATCGCACTGAGTTGATTCAAATCCATGCCCGAGGGATAATCAAAAAACCACGGCTTATAGCGTCGGCGGTCGAGGTGAGCGATGATCTCGGAAAAGTCACGGGCACTGCCGCCAATGCCGTGCACAAAAACAACTGGCACCTTGTAACCGCTGTCCTCTTCGAGGGCGTAGAACATCATCGGTGCCGCCTCAAGAAACGCCGCCGGTTGATACAAACCGAGACTGGCCATTTCAGGCGAAAAGATCGGATCATCCAAAGTTCGAATGGTGCCTTTCGGAAAGAAAACCGACTCGGTTCGGACCGACACCGGTCGCACCGCAATGCGAAAGGGCGAATTAAGCGGCGCGGTGCCTCCAACGGCGATGTCGCAATCGCCCAGAACCTTTTCGGGTACAGCTTGTGGAGTGAGCGACACGCTTCGTCCACCGATGACCTCGCGTTCGTCAAAGAAGCCATCCCGATTGCGATCGCAGACGAGCACGAGACGATAATCACCCTCGGGCAAATTCAATCCATAGTACGAGTCGGCGCGGGAGGTGTGGTTCACATCGACCACCTCGCCGGCCTTGAACGTGTCAGACAGCGCAATCACCGCCAACGGCGCACCCAACGGACTCGCCCCGGACTCAATTTGGCCGAAAACAAAATAGGTATTCCGACTGAGCATATGCTTGTAGATCTTCTGCCGGGGAACCAACGGCTGACGCGCCGAGTAGTAAGCCTGTTCAGATGCGGTGCCGAGGTACGCGCAGCCGGACCCAACTACCAAAATGATCGCGAGCAATGCACCCATTTTCAGCACCGCAATTCTACGATCAAACGTGCCCGACCCAGCGAGCAGCTGCAGAAAATCAAAAAGTGGTTTACGAGAAATCGACATACGCAGAATTGATTCCGACAAACAACCCACCAGCGATCAACCCCTGAGTGACGAGTAGAAACACCCGAAATAAATCCGGGATCCCGACCTTCGCTCCCCTCAAAGCCATTGCGAGTCGACCTCCTCCCCATCCGCATGCGCGCGAAAGCTCCTGGCTGTAGGAGCGGCTTTTACGCCGCGATTCCCCCCATGAAAGCTGGCGGTCCGACGCAATCGTTGCCTGACCAGCCGCAATTGTGTCAGCAGTGCTGACACTTGGATGCAACTTATCGGGCGTACGTTTCAGCCACGGATATGACTCATCGTGACCTGACCCCAATATAAATTCTCCGTCTAGCTCAGTGCCTTTTCAAAGGCGGCTCAATAAATCCGTCTTCTTGGCGTTGAACTCGTCGGGCGTGAGAATACCGGCGTCGCGAAGTTGGCCGAGT
This sequence comes from Verrucomicrobiota bacterium, assembly GCA_025362555.1. Classification (GTDB taxonomy): domain Bacteria; phylum Verrucomicrobiota; class Verrucomicrobiia; order Opitutales; family Opitutaceae; genus Lacunisphaera. The sequence continues at coordinate 369 of JANYFP010000106.1, read as the reverse complement.
TTTTCGAGCAGGGCCAGGAGATCAGCGTGGCCTTGGGCGGACGCGGGGGCCGACCGAGTTTGGAGCGGTGCGGGTGCGGGCGCCGGAGCGGGAATAAACTGCGGCGCGGGCGGCGCGGCGAAATTTGTTTCGGCCGCCGGGCGAAAACCCGATCCGAAAATGAGCGGAAGGCTGAGGGTGGAAATCGTACCGTATTGGCTGCTGAATGTGAGGGAACTGCCGCCGCCCTGCTGCTGGCTCACGCCGCCGATGTTGTGGTCCTGCGTATCGAAGAGACTCACTTGGCCATCACGTTGCAATGCAGTATTAAATAATGACTTTCAACGCTTAAATGCTGATAAAGTAAATACACCTTCAACCTTTACCGCA
>JANYFP010000567.1 GCA_025362555.1 Verrucomicrobiota bacterium | reverse complement strand
TAGCCCATCTCGCCGGTCATCGCGATGAGGGCGAGACGGACGGCGCGGCTGGTGGCGTCACCGGCGGCCCAGGATTTGCGGGAGCCCGTGCTGGGCGATTGACGGTAGGTGCGGAGCGCGGAGCCGTCGAGCCAGGCGTGTGACACGGCGTTGATGATTTGGTCGCGGGTGCCGCCGAGCATGCCGGTGGTGACGGCGGTCGAGGCGACGCGGACCAGCAGAACATGATCGAGGCCGACGCGGCCGAAGGAATTGTCGAGGGCGAGGATACCTTGGATTTCGTGGGCTTTGACCATCGCAACCAGGACTTCACGCATGGTCAGTGCGGCGCGTTGAATTGGCGGACGCGAGCCGAACGCGGTGAGGCGTTGGCCGGCGGCTTGATTGCGCGAGAGCCAATCGGCGGTGGCGAGGATGGCACCCAGATTGTCCGAGGGATGAGCATATTCGGCTCCGATCCAGGTATCGTTGAGATCGAGCCAGCGGACGATCGTGCCGATGTTGAAGGCACCTTGGACGGGATCGAGTTCGAAGCGCGTGCCGGGGACGCGTGCGCCGTTGGCGAGGGTGGTGCCTGGCACGACAGGGCCGAGGAGTTTGGTGCACTCGGGTTGCGCGAGGGCGAGGATGCCGCAAGCAAGTGAATCAGCGAGACACCAGCGGGCGGTATCGAGCGCTTCGTCGCTGGGAGCGCGGGGGTTTAGGGCGTAGTCGGCAAGTTCGACGAGGATTTTATCGGGGGCGGGACGGGCGCTGCTGCTGGAGGGGGGCATGGAGGATAATTTATTTGGCCGCTAATTCATCATCATCTGGGTGCGCTTAAAAATACAGAAGCCGACGTTGAAGGTGTCGCCTGAACTGCGGCGATTTTCTCGAAGCCAAGTGCGGCGCGAATACCGAAACGGAGGAACATGGGTCGTGACGCGGACAAGAGCGGGAAGCGTCGACGGATTTATTGCACGCGTCGGTGGTCGCTGTCGAGAAAAGGTCGGGGCTGGGGAAGGTTTTTTTGCGGTGGTGGTGGGGTGAATGGGTTGGGGCGGCGATTTTTAGATGCGGGGTGATTTCGCCGAGGCTGGACCGCCCACCAATACTGGAACTTGAGAAATGAGAGGGTGAAAAGGAAAGGTTTCCCTCCGAATGTGCCTGTTTGGCGGTCGGAGTGTAGACCGGGCTTTATGCCCGACGGTGTTCGACGGACGTCGGGGATAAACCCCGACCTACAGCTGATGGCAATTCGTGGCGGCAACCGGGTCAGTACCGGACTTAGTGTAACGATGCAATAGGAGGTGGTGCGGGTTGACCTCAACACGCAGGTTTGAGAGCGGGAATCCTGAAGCTCCTTGGGGTCAAGTCGCTCCACCTTACGGACCCAGGATTACGATCAGGTGAGAAGTTCAACTGCATCGATGCGGTTTAGTGACCGCTGAAACTTGAATTGAACCGCGAGCCAAAGCGTGTAGATTTCTGCCTTCGCTATTCTTCTCATGCATTCCGTTTCCACCACTATTACCCGCTGGCAAAGCGGCAACGCTTCCGAAAGCGCGCGAGACGTTTTGGCGGTGGAGGAGCCGCTGGAGATCCGCGTCAATGGCCGCAGTGTTGCTGTAACGATGCGTACGCCAGGGCATGATCGCGAGTTGGCTGCGGGGTTCTTACTGACGGAAGGAGTCATTCGGGGCGCGGATGATTTACTGGATCTGCTCGTGTGCCGGACGCAGGCGGCGGGGGCGGCCGGGAACATCGTGGACGCTCAAGTGCGGATGGAGCTCGCGGTGGATTTTGAACGGCTGACGCGACACGTGTTTAGCGCATCGAGCTGTGGATTGTGCGGCAAGGCGACGATTGACGCCGTGTTTCAGGCTTTTCCCGCGATTAAGTCGGACGCATTGTTTGATCCGGATCTGATTTTGGCTTTGCCAGAAAAATTGCGTTCGGCGCAACCAGGTTTCGATTCCACGGGTGGCTTGCATGCGAGCGCGTTGTTTTCACAGACCGCCGGTTTGCTGGTCGTGCGCGAGGATGTGGGCCGGCACAACGCGCTCGATAAAGTCTTGGGCTATGCGTTGCTGGATGGCGCGCTGCCGTTGCATGATTCGGTCTTGCTTGTGAGCGGGCGGGTCTCGTTTGAGCTGATGCAAAAAGCGTTGGCCGCCGGGATTCCGGTGGTCGCGGGGATCGGGGCGCCGAGTTCGCTCGCGGTGGAATGCGCCCAACGCGGGGGGCAGACGCTGGTCGGGTTTTTGCGGGCGGATCGCATGAATGTTTATGCGGGCGCGGAACGGCTGGGCCTTGTGGCGTTGGAGGTCGCGCCATGAAGATCGTCGCGCTCTATATTTCACCGGGGCATAATTTTTTCGGGCATCACGAGCTGCCGCCCGGAGAAAATGCGACGCTGGCGGTCGGTGAAGTGGAGTGCGTGGCCGGGCAGGGGTTGAAGGGAGATCGGTTTTTCGATTTTAAGCCGGACTACGCGGGCCAGGTGAGTTTCTTTGCGCAGGAAGTGCACGATGAGTTGTGCCACCATTTTAAAATTACCGACGTCCGGACGGATGTTTACCGTCGGAATATTGTGACCAGTGGTCGGGATTTGAATGAATTGATCGGACAGGAATTTGAGGTGCAGGGCGTGAAATTTATCGGCGTTGGTGAATGCAAGCCGTGTTACTGGATGGATCGCGCGGTGGTGCCCGGGGCGGAAAATTGGTTGAGTGGTCGCGGGGGATTGCGCGCGCGGATACTTTCAAATGGATTTTTGCGCACGGAGGGTGGGGCGTCATGAATTTTTCCGCTGTATTGCTCGCGGGCGGGATGTCGCGCCGGATGGGGCGCGATAAAATTTCGCTAGCATGGAGTGGTGCGACCTTGCTGGCGCATCAGGCCAAAACGTTGCGGTTGACGGGAGCGCAGCAGTTGTTGCTTTCACGGCGACCGGGCCAGGCGTGGTTGCTGGAAGGATTTGGTTTGGTGACGGACAGTGAACTCGATGCGGGCCCGGCGGCCGCATTGGCGGACGCGTGGCGGGCGACGAATGTGCAGGTCTTAGTGGCGTTGGCCGTGGATTTGCCGCAGATGCCGCCAGGCTATTTGCGCGAGATGGCGGTGGGCGCATTGCAACAGGAACGTTCGGTGGTGCCAATGCTCGCCGGGCGCTATGAGCCGTTGGCGGCGGCGTGGCATCGTTCGTGTTTGGCGGAATTTTTCGGATCAGCTGGGCGTTCGTTTCAGGGAATTTGCGCGACGCTCGCCAAGCAGGGTTTGCTTACGCCCCGCGAAGTGAGCGATGGCGAAGCTCGCCTGTTCGAAAATCTAAATACGCCCGCGGATTACGAACGACTCGGTGGCGAAATTATTCCAGCGAGCTGAATAGTTTGTGGGTTGTTTTTCGAACGCCGCTTGGAAAGGACTCGGGAAGTTTGGCCGGTATTGTTCGAATGTAGGCAGCGTGCTTGCACGCGCGGTTTGAGCGCGGGCAATGAGGGTGAACACCAAGGAAATCGGAGCGCGTGCGAGCACGCTGGCCTACGTCGACGGGAATATCGATGGGGCGGAAATGACCGGATCGAGCGTTTTCCTCTGATTAGCCGCAGCGGCGATCGTGATGATGACCGATTTTGACGTCGGGCAATTGCTCAGGTCGGCGACGCTGTCGAGTGGGACCAGCACATTTCCCTCGGGAAAATACGTCGCGGTGCAGCCGCGTGGAATCGAGTACGGCGCGAGCATGAACGACGGGGCGTGGCGCAGTTGGCCTTGGAAATGGCTGGTGAGATCGACGAGTTGGCCCTGCACGAGACCGGCATCGCGCATGTCGTCGGCGTTCATGAAGAGTACGCGGCGGCCATTGTAGATGCCGCGATAACGGTCATCGAGTCCATAGATCGAGGTGTTGAACTGATCGTGGCTGCGCAGCGTGGTCAGGATAAACTGGCCCGGCCCGACGGTGACGCGTGAGAGTGAATGCGGCATGAACACGGCCTTGCCTGACGGGGTGGGAAAGCGGCGTTCGTCACGCGGCGCGTTGGGCAGATAAAGAGTGCCTTGGCGGATGCGCTCATTGAAATGAGTGAAGCCCGGGATGACGGCTTCAATTTTATCGCGGATCAGATTGTAGTTGGCGTTGACGGCGTCCCAGTCGAGTGGCTGCTTCGCGCCAAGAACGGCTTTGGCGAGGCCGGCGATGATGGCGGTTTCGCTGCGGAGATCCGGCGAGGCCGGCGGGAGATGGCCTCGGGTCGGGTTGATCACGCCCATGCTGTCTTCGCAGGTTTGGAATTGTTCGCCACTGGCTTGGCGGTCGATTTCCGTGCGACCGAGACAAGGCAAAATTAAAGCCGTGCGGCCTGTGACCGCGTGCGAGCGATTGAGTTTGGTCGAGACGTGCGCGGTGAGAGTGCAGCGGCGCAACGCAGCCGCAGTGAATTCGGAGTCAGCGGGAGCGGAAAGAAAATTTCCACCGAGGGCGAAAAACACTTTCGCGTGACCGGCGTGCATGGCCTTGATTGATTCCACGGCATCGAGGCCGGGGGTGCGCGGCGGCTCGAAACCGAATTCAGCGCCGAGTTTATCGAGGAATTCTTGCTTCGGTTTTTCAGTGATGCCCATGGTGCGATCACCTTGGACATTCGAGTGGCCGCGCACGGGACACGGACCGGCGCCGGGTCGCCCGATGTTGCCGCGCAGGAGAAGGAAATTCATCAGCTCCTGAATCGTGGCGACGGCGTTCTTGTGCTGGGTGAGTCCCATGCACCAGCAGACGATAATTTTTTTCGCGTCGAGCGTGAGTTCGGCGGCGGCGCGGATCTGTTCGCGCGACAAACCGGAATCGCGAACGACGTCGTCCCAAGAAGTGGCGCGCAGTTGCGCGAGCAGTGGCTCGTAGTTTTGCGTGTGTTCGCGAATGAACTCGTGATCGAAGACTGTGCCAGGATTGAGCTCTTCTTCGGTGAGCAATTCCTTCATGAGGCCTTGGAGAAATGCCATGTCGCCGTTGATGCGAACGGGCAGCCAGAGATCGGTGAGCGAGGTGCCGTTACTTGAGAGAAATCGCGGGATGCGCGTGGGGTGCAGGAGATCCTGCGGGTTCTTGAACTGCGTTGAGCCGACTTCGGACAGCGGGTTGACCGTGATGATTTTGCAGCCGCGCTCCTTGGCTTGCTGCAACGCCGTAAGCATGCGTGGGTGATTGGTGCCGGGATTTTGGCCGATGACGAAGATCGCGTCGGCGAGATCGAAGTCGCTCAGTTTCACGCAGCCTTTGCCGATGCCGATCATCGGAGGCAGGGCGATGCTGGTCGATTCGTGGCACATGTTGGAGCAATCCGGGAGATTGTTCGTGCCAAAGGCGCGGATGAAAAGTTGGTAGAGGAAAGCGGTCTCGTTGCTCGTGCGTCCGGAGGTGTAGAAGACGGCTTCGTGGGGTGAGGGAAGCGCGTGGAGTTCTTGTGCGAGCAACTTGAAGGCTTCGTCCCACGTGACTGGTTCATAGTGAGTGGCGCCCGCGCGCAGGATCATGGGTTCGGTGAGGCGGCCCTGATCGCCGAGCCAGAAATCCGATTTGGCGGCGAGATCGGCGAGGGAATGTTCACGGAAGAATTCCGGCGTGATTTTCTTTTTCGTGGCTTCGTAGGTGACGGCCTTGAAACCGTTTTCGCAAAACTCGGCGACGCTGCGGTGTTCGTCTGGATTGGGCCACGCGCAGCTCTGGCAGTCGAAGCCGCCCACCTGATTTAATTTCAGCGCGGAGCGGACGCTATTGACGATGCCGGTGTGGTTCAGGGCGAAGCGGGCTACCTCCGTGAGAGCTTTGATCCCGCCGGCGGCGGCGCTCGGGGCGCCTTGTTTCAAGCCCGCGAGTTCGACCGGAGTTTGGGCGCCGGAGGCGGGGGAACTAGGTGGGGATTTCATGCGGGAAGGGGAACAGTCAGGCGTTGCTCCGGCCAGAGTGGGAGAGTCTAGCGGCGGGACAACAATACTTTGAGGAGTGCGCGGTTGACCAGCGCCAGAAAGGCAGAATCAGGTTGTGTGATTTCGTATGAGGTTTGGCTCGCCACGGGCGCGGGGAAACGCATTAAAGAAACGCGTCAATGGAAAGCGAAGGCCCGAGTGGCGGAATGGTATACGCAACAGACTTAAAATCTGTGACCTGTAAAGGTGTGTGGGTTCGAGTCCCACCTCGGGCACCATCCTTCGCTCCGCGATGCGGAGCTTCGGGTGGCACGGCCAGCCTTCGCTTTCGGATGCCGAAAGCGAAGGCTCGGCGAGCCGGCGTGTCGTGATTGGGAAAGTACTGGCGACGGAGCGCGGCTCGTTTTGGCAAATGTTGCTGAGCTTCGGTTCGGCAATCCTGTGTTATTCGCTGCTCATTATTATTTCGGGTCTTTGAGTTCCGCGGCGGCGGTCATTTCTGCGGCAACGAAGCGCGTGAAATCGCTGATGTCGTGGCGCACCGACGCGTTTTCCAGCGCGGCCATGTAGGCTTTGCGATGCTCCACGCGGATCACGGTCCAGGGGTAACCGCCTGAAGCGAGCAGGGTGTTCAGGATGAACCGGCCGATCCGCCCGTTGCCGTCGGAATAGGGATGAATATAAACAAATAGAAAGTGCCCGAGCACCGCTTGAACCCCGGCGGATGGTTCGGCAGCGATAAGCGAAAAGAGTGTATCCAGCAGTTCCGGCACGGCTTCATGAGGCGGTGGTACGTGTTCGGAGCCGCGGATGAAGACCGGGCGATTGCGGTAGCCGGCGAGGGCGTAGGCGGGGAGAAGACCTGATTGGACCGATGGGCTGAAAAGCGTTCGATACCAAATCGGCAAATCGCGATGAATGATGGCAGGTGCGGATTGACCGGCGAGGATTTCTCGCAGGCTTTCCAGCACTGCTTGAAACGATTCGTGATAACCTTTCGCGGCCATCGCATTCACTTGTCCCTGATCGGTCGGATCCAGCTCCGGGTTCCATTCGCCGGAAGCAATGCGCAAGATCAATTCCGGCGTCACTTGATAGCCCTCGATGGAAAGTGAATGGTAGGCGTCGTGCGCGTAGATTTCAGCAACGCGACTGAGCGTGACGTTGGCTTGGGGCGCTACGGGTGCGGAGGGGAATATCTCGTTTACGACCGGACGCAGGTGCTGCCAAAGGGCTTTCAACCGGCCCACGTGGGGCGAGGTGAAAAGGAGTCCGGCGGGCAATCGGGGAGGAGCGGAAAATGGATTGGTTTCGACGAAATCAAGACCGGCCGCAGTCAGATCGGCGGCAAGGCGGTTGGCCGAACTTGTGAGCCCGCAGTGTCGAAAGGCTCCGACTAGCCGGCCGGCCGCAGTAGGCGAACCCTTATCGCCCAATAGAACGCGACTGAGGTCTTCCGGTCGGACGAGGCGCAGAGCAATTTCAGCATTCGTGACAGAACGCCGGTAAAAGCCGGGGCTTGCTCGCACAAGCGCCAGAGCCAACGGCATGACCTGCACGCCTTGTTGAACGTCGGTGGGTTTGGGCAGGTTTTTTTTGTCAGCGTAGAGTAGGAGCGAGGTGCGGTTCGGTAGTTCTACGGTGGAAGTGCCTCCTTTGCCGGCGATGACGATGAGTTGTGCCGGTGTGCTGGTGTTGCCCGTCCATAAATCGAGCGAGTGCTCGGCGGAGAGGCTGTAGTTCGCACCGAAGCGATGGCGCAGGTAAGCGCTGGCGAAGCCCCAGAAATGGGCGTGCCAAAAAGTCGTGTCGCCAGGCTCCGCTTGCGGCGTGGTCAGAGCATACCAGCCCTTGATGATTTCCACGAAGAACCCCCGCTTGGTCAGCAGCAAGCGATCCGCCCGGGCGATATTCGGGCCGCGGATGATTTCATCGGTCGCTTGATCGCGTACCCGTTGGAGGGCGGCCGCAAGGGCTTGTTGGGGAGTGGGCATGAACTTTGTTTAGCTGAAAAAATCAACTCTGTTTTAATGATAATATCAACTATGTTTTGTAGATAATTTCGGCTTTGTTCATATGCATTTATAGATGTTAAATACTATTTATGAATAAATTAGATACATTTTTTTATGTCCATTTATTCTCTAATTTACTGTTGGATTTACCCGGTTTTGGGTGGACCACATGGTGGGGTGCCGCCGGAGCTTCGCGCGCCGTTTCCGGCGGTATTTTACCTTGGCGCGCACGGTCCCGAACGCCGTCGTGCCTAGCCGGGGCAAAATCGCCCCGGTCATTGGCTCGAAAGGTCGATTAATTGATTCACGTCACCTTCCTGGTCGCCGCTCAGTTTAATTTTGTAGCCCATTTGACGATAACCCACCGAGCGGCGACGAAACATCGCACGGGTGAGCGGACTGTTTTCATCGAGATAGTCGTAGATGAGTGCTGAGGCTTTGCTTTTATGAACGCGATGCAGTCGTCCGGCGTATTGGATCAGCCTGCCCTTGAAGGACAGCGGCATGGCGAGGATCAGTGTGTCCAGTTGCGGGAGGTCGAAACCTTCGCCGACAAGGGACGCGGTGGCCAGAAGGACGAAGGGGCGATTATCGAGGTAGTGCGCGTTGATTTTTTCGCGTATCTCGGAGCGGGTCTTTTTTCCGACCGTACTTTCCATGCGGTAACAGGAAACATATTTTGCTCTAGGATGCATCGCGAGAGCCGTTTCGATCTTATCCAGGTAGGCTTTGCGGTCGGCCAGAATGAGCGGTGAGCGTCCGGCCTCGATGCATTCGCTGATGTCCGCGACAATCATTTGGAGACGGGCTTCATCGGCGACCAATGCGCTCCAAATCTCATGGATACTCGGCTGATACGTTGCCTCAGGTGGCAATGTGATAAAACTTTTCCGGACGATGACGACGCGATCGTCCTCATTGTTTTCCATTGGTTTCACGGTGTGGCGGATGGGACCGCATTGCAGGTGAAGTAACTTCTCCAAGCGGTCTTTTCGATACGGCGTGGCTGTAAGTCCGATAATTCGCCGTGCAGGGCACGCCTTGAGGAGCAGTTCGAACGAGGTGGCCGGCACATGATGGCATTCGTCCACAATAATCAGTCCGTAATCGGCAAAGGCCGCAGCGTAATCCTTGGTCCGCGACAAGCTCGGCATCATCGCGAGGTCCAGACGGTGAGTCAGTCGCGGCCTTGCTTCTTTCCAGATACCGATTTCCTTTTTCTTGAGTCCAAGGAAACGCATGGCTGATTCGCGCCATTGATCCAGCAGCACGGAACGATGCACCAACACTAATGCAGAGGTGCGGTGGCGGGCAATCAGTGCGCAGCCCATCACGGTTTTCCCGGCTCCAGGTGGCGCGCAAAGAATCCCAATCTCGTGGTCTGCCAATTCGCGAACTGCGATCTGTTGCTCGGGGCGCAGCTCACCGTTAAATTTCCACACGCAACGTGCGCCCGCGCTTCGCTGGTCTTGAAGTGTCACTGTTGCGCCGGCTTCTTCAAGAATCTGGGTGCACTGTTCGAGGACGCCGCGAGGCAAGACCAGTCTATCCGGGTGCCATTCGCCTGCGAACAGAAAGCGTGGAATGTCGAACGTCGGAAACCGCAGTCGCAGTTTTTCGTGGAAAACCGGATTGGGAAATGAAGCGAGACGTTTGAGTGCGGCCAAGACAGGCAGGGGAATCGTTCGTGGAATATGGATTTTGGAATCCAATCTAATCGTCAGTTCTCCTAAGATCATTCCGCGGTGCACGACTGGACGAGTGAGATCCAAAGTGGCTTCATCAGTTTGCAGCACCAATTCGGTGGCCTCTGGCAAGTGGGACTCCGCCAGCGGTGGCAATGGCGCCATCAGGTCCACAAGGGCCTGCACCTGTTTTCCGGACAGCCGAGGCAATTTTGCTAGAAATTCCCACTGGTCTGGAATCGCGATAAGCTTCTCGTCGAGAAAGAGGGTGTTGCCCTCGTCCCGCGGCTTTTTGGCCAAGGGCAACGCGATCAGATTGCCAAACCCGCCCGTTGAAATGAAATCTTGATTCGGGAAGAAACGATCGAATGCATCCAGGCTCATTGTTGGCCGCATCGCTGCTGCTTTGGCCAGAAGGATCTCGCCAAGTTTTCGGGCCACCGTGGCGGGAATTAATTCGCTGAAAAAAATCCAAGCATGGGCTCCGTTGCCGGATCGGGAGCGCTCGACTGCAATCGATACACCAGCCTTGGCTCCCGCCTCCAGATATTCAGCAATGTTGTCCTTCCAGCTATCGCCATCAAAATCAGCGGCGAGAAAACGGCAGGTGTGATCTTCAGTGATGGCGTAGACGCCGAGCGTGTGCTGGCCGCGCAGATGCAGCTCGATCGCCAGCTCATTTAGCGGAGGAAACTTTTGATGCGGACAATCGGTGCATTTTATCTGGGGCTTGCGGCAAATGCCCGCACGCCATTCGTTATCACAGGCGGGCGCATAACCGGACTTGTTGGTTTTCGTATTTTCCCAGCGCTTAGGGTACACGGATCGACGCGTTCCAAATAAGTCGAGGAAGAGCGTCACCTTTTCCGTCGGCGTACGGGGGACGGAGCGTACTGCCGTAGTTGGCAACACCGGCAACTCCATCTGGCCCTGACTTTGTAACCACGCGATCTCATCCTCTAATTTCGATGATTGAGTACGGAGCTCCGCTAATCTCTTGCGCAGCGCATCGAAAATTAGATCGGAGCTTCCTGTGTTCATTGGAGCAGTCCTGGCACGGGATCTGATTGTTGATTGGAATAAATCGGGGAGGCAATTGGTCATCCAAGGCTCATAGATGCTTCAAGGCGTTCTTTGCTTGGTGCGGAGTCCTGAGTGTAATGAGTCCATACATGGCGAAGACACGATCTCCACCTGCGTCAGCTGTCTGATGGAGATGAAGAGTTGTGGCATGTGGCTCATGAAATGAGTCAAGTATGAGTCAACTGATGAGTCAAATGGCGGTGAAACGGTCGCCGACATGCAATGAAACGGGCGTTTTCTATCCCTGTTTTGGCGACGTATCTGTTATCGGCGTATTTAATAGACACGTCGGTCCGATATGTCGTTGGGGGGGGGCGGTGAAGGTGTGTGGGTTTGAGTCCCGCATCGGTCCCCTCCTTCGTTTCGCCGCGCGGAACCCCGGATGGCAGGGCCAGTTTTCGTTGAGCGAAGCGAGGACGGCGCTTGGCCCTCGTAGAGTTGGCGACGGTTAGGTGTTTTCAAGCCGTCGAACGCGGTGCACTTCCTCTCGCGAGGCGAACGAGGAAAACGCTCAATTCCGGACCAACTCGCCGCTTGCGCGGGCGCGCTGAAACAAGGGAATGCCCACCCGCGCTACGTGGGCGGCGACGTCAGGGTCTGTATTTCGATCGAGAAGAATCAGGCTGAAGCGATAAGGCAGTAACAAGTCATCCAATGCGTCATAGATTTTGCCAATCGTTCGCCAATCGAGCGCGACGCCGGTGAGCGATAGGTCGATGTCCGAGCCCACCTTGTGGGTACCCTTCGCCCGGGAACCAAAGAGTACGGCCTCCTCCACGGCGGAGAAGTTCGTCAGCACGTCAGCAATTTGCTTCACCGTTTTCGCGGCTAAACCGTGCTGCGGATTCATGGTTCGAGGGAATCGAGTTCGGTGAATTTCACGCGAAACCTCTCAAATTCCGACACAAAACTAGAGAGAATGGCCACGGCTACCTCGTGGGCGGTTTTTTCGTTGTAGGTGTGACTGCTGCGATTGCGGGCTTGGATCATCGCCATCCACTCGTCCCCGTTAGTGATCAATCCTTTTGTGAAAGCTTCGCGCGTGGCATCCTTCGATCCGTAGAGGTTAATCGCACCACGCGATTCCAGAAAATCCTTCAAGATGTTCCAAGCCAGTTCATGCGTGAATTCGAAGGCTTGAATGAGTCCCTGCTGCTCCAAATCTGACAACTTTCGCTGCTTCGCCAAATCCGCCGCCGCAGATAACTGCACGAAGGCTTTGCCAAAACTTTGAAAGCGTTGTCGCCAGCGGACGTCGGGAATCTTAGGCATTGAAAGAAGAGAACACAAAGAATGTGCGTTGGCAGTAATTATTTCGGCTGCAGGGATTGCGACTCAAGGCTAGTCAGAGAATGAAGTTCCTCCTCGGTGTCTGAAGGAGTCGTGCCCGGTTTTATTTGTGCAGGTAGGGTGCGGGTCTATTGGCTTTGTTCAGTGCCGGAGAGAATCAAGGACGATGACGTCGGATTAAAGGGATGCTGCGTGATTTTACCCGAAGGCCAGCGGACGTGGATTTGGCGTGGCGGGTTTTTGTCGGAATAGCCGAAGAAACAGGCCGCGGTGGATTGGCTGGAGTAGCCGGAGCCGGCGTAGACCTCACTGCTCTGCGTGGAAGCGTCCGTTAACTCGACAGTGATGCGCGCTCCTACGCCGGTGGGATTGCCGGCTGGGCCATGCAGAGTGATGCGGACTGATTTGCGGCCGGCGATGCCGTTGTTGCGGAACGCGAGGGTGTCATCGTTGTTTCGCGAAACGAGAAAATCGGGCCAGCCGTCCTGATCGAGATCGAGTACGACGAGGGCTTTCGCGTCACCGGGCACGAGCAGGCCACTCTCGGCGAGCGGCACCGCAGTGAAGTGACCGTGGCCATCACCGCGCAGGAGTTGGCTGAGGCCGCCGTCAAAACGGCCCACGGCGGGAATGGGCGCAAATGAGTTTTGCACCGCATAGATATCGGCGTGGCCATCACCGTCGAAATCACCGGCCACGATTCCTTGGAGCGGCGCGATCTGCGCAATCCGCGGCAACGGTTCGAATCGGTACGTGCCATCACTCTGGCTGAGGAATACGCCGCTGCGCAATTCTGTGGCGGCGAATCGTTGCGCTTTCGCCAGCTTATCCTCGCCGAAAATTTCACTCAACGTCGCGCGCGCATAATTGTCGGTGAGGGGAAAGCGTTTTAAAATGGATGGTATTGCGGCACCCACGTCACGTCGCGCGCGCCAGGGATAAACGCGATCGCCTTCGTAATACGCTTCGACGAGTTGCGCGGAACCGTCGCCTTTAAAGTCACCCGAGTAAAGCAACGCCGGGTGCCCGACATCAGCGTGATATTGCGTATTCAATCCCACATTGCCCACGACGTAGTCAGGCCGTCCGTCGTCGTTGAAATCTGCCGCCGCGAGTGATGTCCACCATCCGGTTCCTGCAGCGGCAAAGCCCGCTTTCTCCGTCCAGTCTTCGAAGGCGTTGCCCTGATTATTGTGAAAATATTTCACGTTGCCCCACTCCAGCGTGAGTAGTAGATCTAACCAACCGTCGCCATCCACATCGCTCCACAGCGCCGCCGTCACCAGCCCCACTTCCCGCAGTCCGGGTGCGAGTGCATCAGTCACGTCCTCAAACTTTCCGCCCCGATTCGCGAGCAACGCGCTTTGCGGTGCCAGCGGATACTGGCCGGCCAATACGCGCCCGCCTAAAAATACGTCGAGCCGCCCGTCGTGATCGAAGTCGCCCGCTACCAGAGCTCCCGCGTTGATCGGCAGCGGCGGTAGTGCATCCTCGGCTGCGGTGCGGAATCCGCCGTGACCGTCGCCGAGGTAAAGCACTGGTTGATAGTCGGGCATTCCTGCCGGCAAACTGTTGCCGCCTTTAGTAACAAGCAGGTCGCTGTGGCCGTCGCCATCAGCGTCGAAGACGAGCATTGGGCCATCATTGACTGCGCTGGTTGCAGTCGTCGGTGCGCTGCTGGCGGCGAACTGTCCGGCGGCCGTGGCGAGCATGATGCGGAGTGCATCACGAGTCGTGCCGCCCACCACCACCTCGTCATGATCCGCGCCATCAATGGTTCCCACGGCAAGGCTCGGACCGCGCCGGTTCAGGCGGAAGGGAAGCAACCGCTCGACGGACGTTTCGTTCACCGGCTCCTCTCGCGAATGGAGGACCAAGCCGGTAGTGCGGCTTACTTCGGTGAATTGTCCGGCTGGCCGCGCCTTCACCTCATTCGACCGCGCGGGCGAGGGATCATTTGGTTCCGTGATCGTATACCGCTGGTCGACGGCGATGTTTTCAAACGTCTGCACGTGACCGCTCGGCCAGGTCACGACCATGCGCTTGATCAGGGTGTCGTCGCTCAATCCAAAATGAATCGCGGGTTCACTGCTGGACATGTATCCGCGCGCCAGCCCGAGCTGGCGTACTTGGACGCCGAGTGCGCTCTCGATTTTCACCGTCGTGCCCACGCCAAAGCGGTTTGAAACGGTTCCACGCAGATCGATCATCACGCGATGACCGGTGTCGCAGTCGTTCCGTAACACACTCACGCTGTCGTGGTAGTTGGCGTAGACGAGATCGAGGTCGCCATCGCCATCCAGATCGCCGAAGGCGGCGCCGAGACTCACGCCTTTCTGGTCGAGGCCCCAGGCCGCGCTGACGTTTTCGAACTGCAAGTCTCCGCGGTTGCGCAGGGCGATGTTATTCTCTGCTCGTGCTGGAGTGGCATACATGATGCGAATCCGCTCTTCTCCAGATACGGCACTCATCTGGCGTTTGACGACGTCGGCTCCGGGATCGCGGGGAAATCCATTGGTCACATGCAGGTCAAGGTGGCCGTCGTTATCCAAATCTTCCAAGCGCGCTGACCACGTCCAATCGGTGGCGGCCACATTGGCGAGAAAACCGGCTTCGAGACAGTAACCGGTGCCAGTATTTAGCAGCAGTGCATTGCGATTATATTTCGGCGCGCCTGTCGCATGGTCCGGTCGTTCCTCGAGTCTTGCGCGCGCATCTGCGATAATGTGCTGGTCGCGCTCGTGGGTGGTCGCGGCCATGTCGGCGAC
>JANYFP010000462.1 GCA_025362555.1 Verrucomicrobiota bacterium | reverse complement strand
AAAGATTCGCGGCTCGTGTTATAAGACATCACTGAATCGTTGTAAGCCTGGCGGGCGAAGGAAATTTTGTTTTCCGTGGAAGTCATCTCTTCCGTGAGCTGCATCATGTTCTGGTTGGCCTTGAGGTCCGGGTATTGTTCGGAGACGACCATCAGCTTGGACATGGCGCCGGTGAGGCCGGACTCGGCGGAGAGGAGATTTTTGACTGCGGTGGCGTCGGCCGGGTTGGCGGCGGCGTTTTGCGAGGCGGTGTAGGCGATGTTGCGGGCCTTGATGACGGCTTCAAGCGTGCCGCTCTCGTGTTTCATGTAGCCTTTGGCGACTTCCACCAGATTAGGAATCAGATCGTAGCGGCGTTTGAGTTGAACGTCGATTTGGGCGAACGCGTTTTTGAAGCGGTTGCGGAGGGAGACGAGGGAGTTGTAAATACCCGCGACCCACAGGCCGAGGATGACGACGACGACAAGCAGAACTCCGAGGACGATCAGGACAGCACTCATAGTAGATATAGTTGGGTTGGCTTAACGCGGCGAAACTGCGGGATCAGGCGAGGTGGGGCGAGAAATTTCCGGTTACACGGCGCGGCAATTTTTGGAGGCGGACGGACGGACACTGGACCGGGTTGCTGGCGGCAGAGTTTTTTACTGGCCAGCAAGGCGCGCTTGCCACGCGGCAGTGGGGACTGCACGTTAGTGAGGTCCATGATGAAGTTTACGCGGCTTACCTTAATCACTGTTGTTATAATGGCGACCGTTCGGCTGGGAGCGCAGGTGGCGGGGCCGAGTCCGTTGATCGAGCCCCAGGCCATTGCGGCCACGGTTCCGGGCGGGACGATTACGGCGGAGTTACGGGCTAACGCGGCGCTGCAGGCGGGATTTGCCCGGACGGCGGTGGCGATTTATCAGGAGATTTTGCGCGATCCTGCTCTGCCGGCTGAGGTGCGGCAACGCATCGTGCTGGGTCGAGTGACCGCGTTGCTGGATGCGGGGGATTTGGCGGAAGCGGAAAAGGGTCTGCAGGCTTACGATGGGCCGCGCACCACGGATTACCAATTGCGCGCGGGCTTGATTGCGGCTGGCGGCCGGAAGATTCAGTCGGTGAGGGCTGCGCTCGCTGCCGGCAAGGTGGAGGATTTGCCGCCGTCCGATCGCGGTTGGTGGTACTTTTTGCAGGCGATCATTGCTGATGCGGATAATGATCTGGAGCGGCGAAACAAGGCGTACGACGACGCCGGCAAGGTGGCGGTGTCGGAATTGCAGCGCGCGCGTTTTGCGCTGGCGCAAGAACAAGCCCGTTTGCGTTCGAGCCAGTTGAATGAGGCGCAGTTAAAAACGCTGCGTGATAACATGGATCGTTTTCAAGGGACGCGCACCGGTTATGATGCGATGCGAACTTACGCCACGGCTTTGGCCGGATTGGGCCGCGCCCCGGAAGCGCAGGCGATGTTGAAAACCCAGTTGGCGGTGATGCCACTGGCAGAGCGAAATGTAATCGACCAATTACGGTTGGTGCTTGGTTTGATCTCGGGCGAGGGGAGCGTCGCGGGGCAGCAGGCTTTCCGGCAATTGTTGCGGGAAGGGCAGAAACCGGAGACGCAGCGGCTCGCGTTGCAGTTGCTGACGCATGGGGCTAAAACGCCGGCGGATCGGGAGCAATTACGGCGGGATTTGAGCGAGCTGATTGCGGCACCGCTGCAGAATCCGATCATCGAGGATCTGTATCTCGTGCGGGCGCAAACCGCGCTTGCGGACAAGGCCTATGCGCCCGCCGATGCAGATGCTTGGGCGCTGTTGGAGCGTTATCCAGGTTCGACGTTGAAGGCTGCGGCACTGGGCGTGCGGTTGTCGGTGGCCTGGGATTTGAATCGTTACCGCACGGCGGTGGACGTGATCGGGAAATTGAGGGAAGGCATGGCGGAGGGCCGCGAGCGGGCGGAATTGGGCGTGCTGTTGGCTGAAGCTTTTTTCCGGGCGGAGGACTTCAAGAATGCCGCTGATACTTACGCGGCGGCATTAAAAGAACAGCCCCTGGCGGTCCCGGTGGGGATTTTGATTTTTCAGCGGGTGCTCTCGGATATCCGGGCGGACCAAGTGGAGTCGGCGGTAAGACAGCTGGACGACGCGGCGGCTAATCCGGCGTTTGATTCCGTGAATCGATGGCAGGCGGAATGGAATCTGATGAAAGAGATGCAGGTGCGCGGACAGACCCAGGCGGCCTATGAGCGGGCCAATGGTTTGCTGCAGGGCGGCGCACACGGCGTGCCGGAAGATTTGCGCATTCGGCTGATGTGGCTGCGCGCGAAGCTCTCGTTTGATAACAACAAACCTGACGTCACACTGCAACAGACGGATGAGTTGCTGGCCTTGTTGCATGGGAGTGCCGGGCTGGAGGCGGGGTTGAGGACCGAAGTGACGGCCACTACCGAGCTGTTGAGGGCGCAGGCGCTGCTCAAGCTGAACCGTGAGAGTGAAGGCCTGGCCGGGCTGGAGAAATTACGCACTGATTTCCGCGGAGCCAAAGCGGCGGAGTATTCCTACCTCGTCCAAGCGGATCATTTCACGCAGAAAGGCGACATGTCAGGCGCGCAAGGAGTGCTGATCAGTTTTGTCGATAACAAGGATTACAAAGACAGCGAATACGCCCCGTTGGCGCTGTATGAAGTCGCGCTCAACTTGGAGCGTCAGGGGCTTGAGCGGCAATTGAAGGAAGCCTACGCGTTACTCCTGCGCCTGATC
>JANYFP010000459.1 GCA_025362555.1 Verrucomicrobiota bacterium | reverse complement strand
ACCAGAATTCCCTTACCCCCGGGAGCCCCCAATGATTCGCCTTCGTCATAAATTATTTATCTACGCCCTGCGCCTGTTTGATCAGGTGTTATTGGTCTCCGTCCTTTTGCTGGGACTCGATTTGACCGGCCGAAAAAACGGCACCGGTTCGCTCAGCACGCTCCTGCAGAATTACTATGAACCCAGCGCCAGCGTCGGCCTGCTGCTGGTCGGCATCACTTGGATTTGGATCTTCAACACCCTGGTTCACTATGAAACCAACCGGCTCAAAACGCTGCGCTCCCAGATCTTTGACGTGGCGAAGGCAAATTCAGCCGCGTCATTTTTGTTGATGGTGGTCGCCACCGTATTCTCCTACCGGCGCATCACCAACGAGCTCATCCTGACTTTTTGGGTCACCACCTGCGGGATCGGCATGCTCAGCCGGATTATTCTCAGCAAGGTCCTCATGGTGGTGCGGCGCTCCGGTTACAACTACCGCCACCTCCTGATTCTTGGCGCCAACGAGCAGGCGAGAAATATGGCCAAGCGAATCGATGCGACTCCGGTATTGGGCTATAAAATCCGCGGGTTTGTTTCCGATCAGCCCCCGGACACGGCGTTCAATCAAGACCTGTCCCCCCATCCCCAAATCATCGGTCAAATCAAGGACCTGAAGAATATTTTGGAGAACGAGCCGATCGACGAAATCATGATTTGCGTTCCCTTCCTGGAACAGTTCGGGACGGTGACCGAAGTTGTGCGCCTGGCGCAGGAACTCGGAGTGGTGGTCCGTTTGTTTCCGGACCCCGACACTGCAAAAATTCTATCGCGCAGTCATATCGAGCAATTTGAAGGCGATTGCGTCGTGACGATGTTCCGGGAGCAATTGCTCCTCCAGCTTCTGGGCAAGCGGGTGATGGATTTCTCCGTGTCATTCATTTTGCTGCTGCTACTGAGCCCACTCATGGTGGCGACCGCCATTTGGATCAAAGTGACCAGCCCCGGTCCCGTGTTTTTTGTGCAACCGCGGGTCGGCATGAATAAGCGGAGCTTCAAACTGCTCAAATTCAGATCTATGTTCATCGACGCCGAGAAACGCAAAGCGGAGCTGGCGCATCTGAACGAAATGGATGGCCCGGTCTTCAAGATTAAGAACGATCCGCGGATCACCTCGGTGGGCCGGTTTATCCGGAAGACGAGTATCGATGAATTGCCCCAACTGCTCAACGTGCTCATCGGGCACATGAGTTTGGTGGGGCCCCGCCCTCCGTTGCTCAGTGAAGTGCAACGCTACGAATGGCTCTATCGGAAACGCCTTTCCATCAAACCCGGCATCACGTGCATTTGGCAGATCAGTGGCCGCAACGAAGTCACCTTTAAACAGTGGATGGAAATGGACCGTTACTACATTGAAAACTGGTCGCTGTGGTTGGATATCCAAATTCTGGCAAAGACTCTTCCCGTGGTCCTGTTGCGCAAGGGAGCAAGCTAAGCATGAAGTCTTCACGTAAGACCAAAGTAGTCGCCGTTTCATCGGGCGGCGGCCATTGGGTCCAATTGCTCCGCTTGCGTCCTGCTTTTGCCGACAGCGACGTCACGTTCGTCACGGTGCTTCCGGGCTATCGCTCCGACTTGGATCCCGGCGCATCTTTCCGCGTTATTCCGGACTCCAATCGTTCCGAGAAACTGAAGGTGCTTGCCACCGCGATCAGTGTTTTCTGGATGCTATTGAGCGAGCGGCCCGACGTCGTGATTTCCACGGGAGCAGCGCCCGGCTATTTGGCGCTCCGCATCGGGAAGATGCTCGGAGCCCGCACCATTTGGGTCGATAGCATTGCAAATGCGGAAGAACTCTCTCTCTCCGGTCAGAAGGCGGCGGGCTGCGCCGACCTCTGGCTAACCCAATGGCAACATCTCGCCCAAGACCAAGGCCCCCATTTCAAGGGTAGTGTACTATGATCTTCGTTACCGTCGGAACCGACCAACCCTTCGACCGCCTCGTCCGCGCCGTTGATCAATGGGCGCGTGAAAACAATCGCACCGATGTCTTCGCCCAAATCGGCGAAACCAAGGTGCCGCCCACTTTCATCGCGTACAGCAAATTCATCGAACCACCCGAGTACGCCCAACGTTTTGCGTCGGCTTCGATCGTCGTCTCGCATGCCGGCATGGGCACCATCCTCTCGGCGCTGCGCTGGGAGAAACCGATTCTGGTGATGCCTCGAATCGCCCGTCTCGGCGAGCACCGGAACGAACACCAGTTAGCCACCGCCCGGCATCTTTCCGCCCTGGGCAAAGTTAACGTCGCGATCGATGAGATCGAACTCCGCACCCGCCTTGATCAACTCGGCAATTTAAAACCGAAAGATAAAATCGGTCCCTACGCGAGCGAGAGCCTGGTGTCCGCCCTGCGTGAATTTATCGCCCGAGGTAAATAGCCCGCATGATCCTGAAAAACTCAGACGAGAAACCGCTAATCCACGCTAATCAAGAAATCCGAAAGGCACTGAACCGAAGAACAGTTCACCTGATCGATGAACAAAAATTCTAAAAGCGAGAACCCGCTATTTTCTGGATTAGCGCCAATTAGCGAAAATTAGCGGTTAACTGCCTTAGGAATTTTAGATTAGCGGTCTTGCCTAATCACCGCATAAGACCCGTCCGCCGCCTATTCCCCCTTTCCACTCCATGACCGCCTCACGCGAATTCGTCCTGATCACTCCCGCTAAAAATGAGGAGAATCTGATCGGCATCACGATTGAATCAGTGGTGAGCCAGACCCTGCGTCCGACCCAATGGGTGATCGTCAGCGATGGCTCGACCGACCGGACCGATGACATTGTGCGTGCCGCCGCCGCCACTCACGCGTGGATCAAACTTTTGCCGCTGCCGCCCCGGGTTGGACGAAATTTCGCCGCGGTCGTCCATGCCACCGAAGCAGGTATCCGTGAACTCACCACCACGACCTACCTCTATATCGGGCTCCTCGACTCTGACATTCGACTCCCTGCCGATTATTTCGAACGCGTGATCGGCGAGTTCGAGGCCTCACCCAAGCTCGGCTTGGCCGGCGGGGTCGCGATTGACATCGGACACAGCAAGGACCGAATCCCGCGGAACCGTCAGGATGTGCCGGGCGCGCTGCAGTTTTTCCGCCGCGAAACGTTTGAGAAACTGGGCCGGCTCGTCGCCATCCCCGAAGGCGGTTGGGATGCGCTCACCTGCGCGCGCGCGCGCATGATGGGTTACGAAACCCG
>JANYFP010000279.1 GCA_025362555.1 Verrucomicrobiota bacterium | reverse complement strand
ACGCAGGCTCGAACGCGGGGAAAGACATTTCCCCTGCATAAAACCCGCAAACGCGAACCTGATCAGTCTACTATACGACCCGAAAACAATCGCTCCATAAAAAGAATTCTGCTAGGGTAAATTGATGCCCAGACCGTTATCCGGCCAGATCGCCGGTCTTGTGAGTTCAATGTAGCAGGCGGGAGCCGAGTCGTCGCACGTGCCTTTGACCGACCTGTTGTGATCTTGCTCTAAACTGCGGGGGGAATGGAGGAACGACCGGATGCCCAGAAGAGGATTGTCACTCGGAGCAGGGTATTTAAAATACTCTCACGCACCTCCACTCATGCGAGTTCCGGAAACAACATCCGCCGAAGAGATTGACCGCTATGCGGTGGGCGACCGTATCGTCGCGAGCAAAGGCCCCGCCTGGCATGACGTGCGATTGACGGTCTACGCGCTCCCGCAGGCGTCCGGGGTTTTCACGATGCCCGCGGTCACCGAACCGTTCATCGTCTGGATCAACTCGGGCGATGCGGAAGCGCAGGAACGCGAGAACGATGGCCCGTGGGTCACGACTCGCTTGAAAAAAGGTTCACTCTTCCTCACGGCGGCGGGCGCGCCTTACGATTTCAAGTGGAGAACGCTCACGGCGGAGCCCTTCGAGGTGACGCTGGTGCTGCTCAGCCTGCCACTCTTCAGCGAAGGACTGAAGGACGTGCTCGGAGAAAATGCCGCGCACGCGCATCTGCGCGACCTGTCTGGCTTTGAAGACTCCCGTCTCCTTCCGCTCCTGCAATTGTTGCGAGAGGAAGCACTCAAGCCCGCAGCCAGCCGGCTGTTTGTTCGCGGCATTGGCCACGCCATCGCGGTCCATCTGGCGCGAAACTACGTGGCGCTCAGCGAGGACGCCTCCGGCGAAACAGCGGCGCTGCCGGGTTTCAAGTTGCGTCGGATTACCGACTGGATGGCGGAGCACTTGGCGGAGGAGTTCAGCCTCGCACGGGTCGCGGAACAAGCCGGCATGAGTGAGTTTCACTTCAACCGGCTGTTCAAGCGCGCCACGGGCCTGCCGCCCTCGCAGTATTGCATCAAGCTCCGCCTTGATCTCGCGAAGCGTCTCCTGCGGGAAACGGAAAAGAGCGTGATCACCATCGCCAACGACGTCGGTTATTCCAATCCGAGCCATTTCGCTCAGCTCTTCCGCAAGGATACCGGCCTTTCTCCGACCGATTACCGCCGGCAGCGGTAGCCGGACAAAACTAGTTCGGTTTGAGGAGCCGTGAAGCGTTCGTCCGACGGGATCGGGCTGCTACTTGTTAATTTTTCGGCTATGACTGAATTTATACGGACTTCGCTCCCTTCGATTCCTTCGCGAGACAATCCGCCTTCGCACGAGTGCTGTGGCGCGACAAGTGACGTGACAGCATCTGAAATTTGGCTTTGGGACAGTCTGAGTGGGTCAGACCTCATGTATCCGAATTTCTATTTCTATTAAAAATTCATTTCGTAAGGCTAGACACGTTGGGTCCTTTGGCTGAAATAAAAGCGGCGGATTTCACCGCTCATCTGGCTTGCTCGGAATGAGCTCGGATGTCAGAAAGTGGAACCGTACTAACGCGTGCGCTTTCAATTGGAACCGGAGTGCGAATGGGGCGGTCGGAGCATTTCCCCTCATGAAAATCGTTCCATCTGCTTTGGTTGTAGCGTTGGCCGTGGTGGCGGCGGGGGGTAGGGCGGAAAGCGTGCACGATGAAGCTTCGAAGTTGATCGCCGCCGATGTGAAGTCGGGTGGCAAGTCGGTTCCGAAGGGGCCCGTGCCCCTGGCTCTCGTGAAACCGAAGGAACGCACAACGTATGATGAGGGAGATCCGGAAATTCTAGTATTACCCAAAGTGGAGGTGACTGCGCCCACGCTCAATCCCTTTGAAAAACAATTGGAGCGGTTGGATTAGGAGCGCGCCTGGGAGGAACGATCCACCGAGCTGAGTTGGCTGGAAGCCCTCCTGAACGGTAAGGGCTTTGCGAACGCTCGCGTCAAGCGGGCCAAGGAACGGGTCGAGATCATGAACTGGGAACGAATGCTGTTCGTGGCGCTCCTGGGTGCGAAGACCGAAGAAGAGCGCAAACAAATCCGGGAAGAAATAGAAATGTTCAAAGCCTTGCGCCGATGATCGTCAGAGCCAACGAACGTGAAGGCTTCAAGCTTTCGCGCTTTACACCAAGTTCGCCAAGACCGCGAAGTACGATCCTGCTCTGGATGGTCGCTTTGCTTGCTTTGCGACCTTCGGGTAAAAGTTTTGGGCGTTTGGAATAAGCGGATTCCACCGAAGTCAGTTAACCGCAAATTTTCTCTGATCGACGCTCATGCCGGCGAGATTCGGGCTGAGTATTTTTTGATTTCTTGATTGGCGTCGATTAGCTGGGTCGATCGATTATTCGGCGCTTCAGGGACGGGGTTACAGTAGGATTTCGAGCTCTTCGTGAAATGGATTTGCTTAGAATTTCGCCGATTCTAGCGATAAATCAGAGTAGCAGAATTGATAAAAACATAGTCGCTTCTGCTATTTTTTAAAACGGAGGCGATTTGTATTATACGACCATTAAGTCCGCGGTGGCCGCTAATCCACGTCATGAACACTTCCATAATTCCTCGCTGCCTGTTGTTTCACGGGCGGAAATCTCCGGCGAAGCCAGGGCTTCCGGCAGTTTTTTCGACCGGCGAATCCCGGGCGCTGCGGGGTCGCTGGAGGTCGCCATGAATCGGCTGCCGCAGATCCAAACCAGTCCCTGCCCGCGTTTGTCCCGACCATGAAACCCACACCAAACTCGCAAGTTATTCCGCCGCTACCCAGCGGTGTTTGTTTAGGCGCCCGCTTCCGTTTCGCTTCCGTCCTCGCCGCGTTGGCTCTGGCGGGCGCATTGCCCGCGCAAACCGTCTCTACTCCCGCCGAGGTCAAGCCGCTCGATTCCGACAAGGTCGTCGAGCTGGACAAGGTTTCCGTCAAGGGGTACCGGGCCAGTCTCGCCCAATCCCTCGACGATAAGCGCAAGGCCAATGCCATTGTTGATGTGATCACGGCGGAGGATGCGGGTAAGTTTCCCGATACGAACCTCGCCGAATCGCTCTCCCATTTGCCGGGTATTACCATCGACCGGCTCTTCGGCGATGGCGAACGCGTCAGTATTCTCGGCACCGATCCAAACCTTAATCGCACCCTGCTCAATGGCCAACCAATTGCCACCGTGGACTGGTATATTCTGGATCACCCGAGCCGGCAGTTTAATTACGTCCTGCTCGCTCCCGAGGTCATCGGCAAAGCCGAGGTTTATCGCAGCTGGGAACCCCGCCTGTTGGAAGGTTCCATCGGCGGCACCATTATCGTTAACACGGTGAGTCCCCTCCAAGGTAAGCCGCTGTCGATCGGTGGCAGCGTCACCTACACGCACAACAGTCTCAGCAAAAAAGATGAGCCCAGCTTCAGTGGCACGGCGAGCTGGCACAATGCGGCCAAGACCCTTGGGGTGATGGTCGGCGCGCAGGATCAAAAAGATTACATCCGGCGGGATGGCGTGGAAACGCTCGGCCTCGTCGGCAACTACGTGGGCCAGGACGGCAAGGTGGTCTCGAATGATTACCCTCAAGCCGGTTTGCCGCAGGCGGGTACGCCCGGACAGACTCCCACCGGTCCAGGTAATTTCGTTTCGGCGGAAGTCGTCAATACGGCGCTGTTCCTCCAACTGCGTCACCGCCAGGGGGCCAATGCGGCGATTGAATGGAAACCCAGCAGCAAGCTCGAGATCGATCTGACCGGATTGTACGTCAAGGAAGGCATGGACAATGTGAATTCCTCTTTCTACATCATCCCGTTTCTCGGCGGTGGGGGCACGGTCAGCGGCGTCTCCGGCAACCTCACGGGTAGCTCGACAGGCGTATTGACGGGTTCCACCTGGACAGGCGCGGCCCAGAATGAATTCGATTTTTTTGTCCGCGACACCCAGATCAAAACCCAAGTTTATAACGCCAAGGTCACCTACACGGGTGATGACGTGAAGATCATCGGAAATTTTGGCGACACCCGGGCCACGCTGGATGCCACGCAATATTATCAAGGCGGCTCTTCCGGGGCCGGCGCCAATGGCCATCCCTCTTACTGGCCGAACTACACCTTCACGCAAGGCACCCACTTCGCCTCGTACAGTCTTCAGCCCACGGCGCCAAACTCCACGCTCGCCACGAATGGCGATTTGCAGCCCTCCGGCAGCACGGGCAACCGCACCAGTTGGGGCAATCTTTTGCAGTATCCCGAAACCGACAGCGAGAAGTGGGCGCAGATCGACTTTGAAGTCAGTCTGAAGTCCACCTTTCTGAAAAAAATTCTCTTCGGCATGCGCAGCAGCGAACACAACACCGCGCAGGATATGAAATTCTCCGGCCCCATGTTGCTGGAGCGCGATCTGTTCAACAACACTCAGGCCGCTCCGTCCAACTTCCTTTCCGGTCTGCCCGGTATTACTCCAACCATGGCTAATCACGCGGTGGCCAATGCCAGTCTGATTCGAGCCGGGGTGATGCGCCCTGCCACTTCCGGCACCACTAGCTCGTGGGGTCTCGATGGCGGTGGCCCGACCGATGTTGGCTCTGGCGTCTGGCCTGGCTTAAAGCCCGGCGAAACGCTGCTCAGCTACGTGCAACGCGTGCCGTTTCCCGATTCCAATGGTTACGGCGTGCTGCCCGTTTTCGTCGCCGATCCTGTTACTGGGGCTTCAACGGTCTCCGGTCTCTCGAATGCCAACGCCGCGACCTCGCCGGTGTTCAACGCGAAAGAATCGATTAATGCCGCCTACGTTGAAACTGATTTTGCCGATGGCGATTTGAGCGGCAATTTTGGTATCCGCTTCGTGCAGACCCACACGACCGGCTCTTCGCTGAATGTCGTTCCGTGGCCGACCAACGTGCCAAATCCCGGCTTCCCTTGGAATCCCGCGGCGAAGGAAGCGGATTATCTTCCCGTGCGACAGGCCATCAATAACACCTACGACAATATTCTCCCCGCCCTCAATCTCGCGTATGCGCTCGGCCATGACCAGGTCGCGCGTTTCGCGATGGCGGAAGTGATCTCCCGGCCCAATCTGATTCAGGAATTCGGTTTCACCAACTTGTATGATACGGCCCATAATGGCATCGGTGGTTACAATCCGACTTACCAAGGTGCCGACGGCGGTCCGACGCTTAACCCCTATAAGTCGACCAACATCGACCTGGCGTATGATTGGTACTTCGCCAAGAATTCCTACGTCTCCGCGGATGTGTTCTACAAAGACATCTCGAACTACATCCTGAATAACACCGGCAGGGAATTGCACGACAACCAGACGACGT
The DNA here is from genome assembly GCA_025362555.1 of Verrucomicrobiota bacterium. GTDB lineage: Bacteria > Verrucomicrobiota > Verrucomicrobiia > Opitutales > Opitutaceae > Lacunisphaera. Next base: position 19,911 of record JANYFP010000279.1, on the reverse strand, counting down.
GGGCCACGAATGCGACCTATCTGGTGACTCGTCCGCAAAACGGTGGTTCGGCCACCTCCAAGGGTGTCTCTCTCGCTTACCAGCAGGCCTTCGACAATGGATTCGGTTTGCAAGCGAACTACACCTACTGTGATGCCACCGGCCGCGATGGTCCGCTCCCGTTTGCTTCGAAGAATCAGATCAATATCGGGCCTTATTTCGAAAACAAATTGGGTCTGCTGCGTTTGACCTATTCCTGGCGCAGCGATTTCGCCACGGGCTCGTTCAATGGTTCGACGTCGGTCATCACCCGGCCATACACTTCGATCGATGTGAATGCCGAATTCAAGATCACGAAAAATATCTCGCTCGCTGTTTCCGCCCGGAACCTGACGAACGAGACCTATCAGCAGTATTATAAACTGCCCAACGGCCAGCAGGTGTTTGCGGCCGCGTATAAGACCGGGAGCATTTATTCGGCGGGCATTCACTTCTCGTTCTAAGATCGCGCAGGTTCGGTACGCCTGTTGCTTGTTTCGATTTCTTCTCGCCCGGGAGCGCCTGTCGCTCCCGGGCTTTTTTATTCTCGATGGGTGCAATTCCCGAAGCGGGCTTCGGCTTGGTTCGGTGTAGGCGGGGTTTGTTTGCCGGGCGACCGGCCCGGACAATCCACCCGGCGAAGGCCGGTGGACGATTCCTGGGAAGCCAGCAGGCGGAATCAGGGCATACCGGGTTTGCAGTCAGCAAACAACGGTGCCCTCACCCCGCGAGGCGCGCGTTGCGAAACCTGAAATCCAAGCCATCACCTAAGCCGCATCCATTCAGTCGAACTACTGGCGTGATTGTAATTCGTAATCCGTAGGTGGAGCGCCTTGACCTCAAGACGCTTCAGGATTCCCGCTCTCAAACCAGCGGGTTGGGGTCATTCTGCTGGCCAGCAGAACGCTCCACCTCCTATTGCATCGTCACGGCTAAGCGCGACGGCTTTTTTTGACGCGCCGGGGACCGCCTCCGGGGCCGACTGACTGGCGGTAGGCGACAGGCGGTTGTCCGTAAGCCGCGTGAAATGCCCGGCTGAAACTGTAGATCGAGTTGAACCCGCATTGTTCGGCGATCTCCGATACGCGATTGGGGGTGAGCCGCAACAGCCCGGAGGCGCGCTCCAGCCGCAGTCGCCGCAGGTGGCGGCCGATGCTCACCCCGCACGAGGCGCGAAAACGGCCGCGCAAATGACTCTGGCTGATGCCAAGCGCACTCGCGATTTCCTTGATGCCGAGGGGCTGATTGTTCTGGTGCGCCAGTTGGTTGACTTGCATCACCATGCCGGGCGAAGCGATTTGGACTGCTTTGCGCCGCGGCGCCGGCTCCTGCCGACGGAGACGGGCGAGCAGCAGCGCCAGGAGCAGCGCCGGCAGCTCGGACATCCGTCCTTCCTTCTCATACGCGGCGATCAAATCCGTCGCCAACACGCGCGCCGCCGGGGTGAAGATAAACGGACGATACTGCAGCGCCTTCAGCGGCTCCGCATCGGCCAAATCGAAAGTGATGAAGATCCACAGCAGATCTTTTTGTCCCGCGTCGACGTAGTGGTGAAATTGAAAAGGGAAAATCAGGAGTCCCTCGCCGGCCCCGAGCCGGATGACGCGGTCGTCGAGGCAAACCGACACGGTCGCGTGCAACGCGATGATGAGGACGAAACGATGGTGCAGCGCCCGTCCGCGCCTCGGGCGGTTCAATTCCTCGGCCGAGCGCCGTTGGAAACACACAATATTATCCGGCAGGACCAGCGGTCCGGGACGCCGGCCCAGCAGTTGGTGCGGAGGATGGGGCAGATCGGCCGCGAGGGTCTCAAGAGTGACAATCGGAGTGAGTGACATTTATGATAAAAACATCGTCGTTTCTGCTATTTCATATATTCCCCAATCAGCTTAGTATGGTGCTGTCTACTCGAAATCCCGATGAATACTTTGACCCCTTTGGTGCGTTGCAGTCATGAACACGTTTCGCTCGCCGTATTTGCGAGCAGCGCCGCCGCCTCCCTCGCCGTGGCCCGCGAAGTGGCCGGACTCATTCGTCAGCGGCAACAGGAACATCGCACGGTGGTGCTCGGGCTGGCCACCGGGTCCACGCCGATTGCATTCTATTCGGAGCTGGTCCGCCTGCATCGCGAGGAAAAACTGAGTTTCGCCAATGTCGTCACCTTTAATCTCGATGAATATTATCCGCTGCCGCCGGACCATCCGCAAAGCTACCGGCACTTCATGCGGACCCATCTCTTCGACCATGTGGACATCGCGCCGGAAAATGTTAATCTGCCCTCCGGCAGCGTGCCGCAGGCGGAGATTGACGCGCACTGCCGCGCCTATGAGGAAAAAATCCGCGCCGCCGGTGGCATTGACTTTCAAATTCTTGGGATCGGGCGCACGGGCCATATTGGCTTCAACGAACCGGGCAGTCCCCCGCATTCGCGTACCCGGTTGGTTACACTTGATCCGCTGACGCGCCGGGACGCGTCGGGTGATTTCGGCGGTGAGGAGCATACTCCGCGTTACGCGCTCAGCATGGGCGTGCGGACGATTCTCGAGGCGCGCCGGGTCGTGCTCATGGCCTGGGGCCAGCACAAAGCCGGCATTGTGCGCACCGCGATGGAGCACGAAGTCACCGCCCAGGTCACCGCGTCATTTTTGCAACAGCACGAAAATGCGCTGTTCGTTCTCGATCATGCCGCGGCCGGAGCGTTGACGCGATTCCGCACGCCGTGGTTGATCGGGCCCCTGGAGGATCAGGGTCTCGCGTGGGATGAACGCATGACCCGGCGCGCGATTCTCTGGCTGTCGCGTTCGCGCAAGAAAGTCATTCTCAAGCTCACGGACGATGACTACAATGAGGCCGGCTTGCAGGATCTCCTGCGCGTTCATGGCTCGGCCTACGAGGCGAACCGCGTGGGATTTTATCAGCTGCAGCACACGATCACCGGTTGGCCGGGCGGACGTGATCCCCGTCGGACCCAACCGGGCGATGCGCCGGCGCGCCCGCTTCGCGCGGCTTCTGCCGGAGTGTTTCCCAAGCGCGTGCTGATTCTTTCCCCGCATCCGGACGATGATGTTATTTCCATGGGTGGCACGCTGTGCCGTCTGGTGGAACACGGCCACGAGGTGCACATCGCCTATCAGGTTTCCGGATCCAATGCGGTGTCGGATGAATCGCTTTGGCGTGCGTTGGTTTTTGTGCGCGACTCCGGTCTCGCTGACGCCGCCACCACGGCGCAAATCGCGGCGTGGTGCGCCGCGTTTGAGGCGACGGGCGCATTACCCCCGGCGGCGGACTTCAAACGCTGGAAAGGTTTTGTTCGCCGGCAGGAAGCGATCGCAGCGGCGCGAGTTTGCGGCGTGTCTCCCGCCCGGCTGCATTTTCTCGACCTGCCATTTTACGATGCAGTGACCGTGCGGCATCGCCGGCTCGGCGACAAGGATGTGGAACTTATGGGACAGCTGCTCGGCGAAGTGCGGCCCCATTTGATTTATGCGGCGGGGGACCTTGATGATCCGCACGGCACGCACCGGATCTGTCTGCACGCCTTGCGGGAAGCCTTGGCGCGCCGCGCCCAGGAACCGTGGTTTGCCGAGGCTGAGTTGTGGCTTTATCGGGGCGCATGGGCCGAGTGGGAAGTGGATGAGATTGATCTCGCCGTGCCGCTCAGTCCGCAGGAAGTGTTGCGCCGCCGTCGGGCCATATTCCGCCATGAAACGCAAAAAGATCTGGCCTTGTTTGCCGGTGACGATCGCCGTGAATTCTGGCAGCGGACTGAGGATCGCAGCCGCCGTCTCGCTGAATCCTACAACACCCTCGGTTTGGCGGAATACGAGGCCATCGAAGCGTTCAAACGTTATGCTCCCGACGAATTTCTCCGCCATGTTCAACTTTGAGTTTCATTTCTGTCCGCGCCTTTACAGGCTGTTTTTTGTGAGCTTACTTCTCGTCTCAAGCCTGACGGTGTTTGCATCGGTTTCGTTGCCCGGGCTCATGCCCGTGCCGGCCGAGGTGCACTACGGCACGGGTCGGTTCGCCTTTACGCCAGCCTGGCAGGTTGCAATTTCCGGGCATGACGACCCGCGCCTGCGTGCGGCACTCGCCCGCATGCTGCGCCGAGCCGAGGAGCGCACGGGTCTGACTTTCGCCCACCTCGCCGATGGGGAATATTCTTTTTCGGCCAACGTTACCGGCGCCTCGCTCGTCGTTGACTGTGTCGCTTCTGGTGCGGCCGTGCCGGTGCTGGGTGATGACGAGTCGTATACCCTGGAAGTAACTCCGGCCCAGGTGATCCTCCATGCTCCGACTGTGCTGGGGGCGATGCACGGTTTTGAAACGCTGCTGCAGTTGCTCCAGTCAGATGCCACCGGTTGGTTCCTGCCGGCGGTGAGCATTAAAGATCAGCCACGTTTTGCCTGGCGCGGATTGATGATCGATGTGGCGCGTCATTGGCAGCCGATGGACGTGGTTAAGCGCAACCTCGACGGCATGGCGCTGGTGAAACTGAACGTGCTGCATCTGCATTTGACCGAGGACCAGGGCATCCGGATCGAGAGCAAGAAATTCCCCCGGCTGCATCAGCTTGGTTCCGACGGCCATTTTTTCACGCAGGAAGAAATGCGCGAACTGATCGCTTATGCCACGGCCCGCGGTATTCGCGTGGTTCCTGAATTTGATATTCCCGGTCACGCCACCAGTTGGGTGGTGGGTTATCCGGAACTCGCCAGCGCCCCGGGGCCCTACGCGATTGAGCGGAAATGGGGCGTGTTTGATCCGGTGCTCGATCCGACGAATCCCAAGGTTTACGAGTTGCTCGCTGGATTTCTGGGCGAGATGGCGGCGCTATTTCCTGACGCGTATATTCACATCGGAGGCGACGAAAACAACGGCGTGCAGTGGAACGCCAATCCGGCTATTCAAACTTACATTCGCGAGCGGAACTTGAAGGACAACGCCGGCCTGCACGCGGAATTCAACATGCGCGTTCACGCGATTCTGGCGAAAAACGGCAAACAGCTGATCGGTTGGGACGAAATTCTCCACCCGGATCTGCCCGCGGGTAGCGTGATTCACTCGTGGCGCGGACCGGAGGGAATTGCCGATGCCACCAAACGCGGTTATGCGAGCATTCTCTCCAACGGCTATTACATCGATCTCTGCTATCCGACTTGGGAACATTATCTCAACGATCCTGTGCCGGCCGGAGCGAATCTCAGCCCGGAGCAACAGCAACACGTTCTCGGGGGCGAGGCCACGATGTGGGCGGAATGGGTGACCCCTGAGACGATCGATTCGCGCATTTGGCCGCGTACTGCCGCCATCGCTGAGCGACTCTGGTCGCCGCGTGACGTGCGCGATGTATCCGACATGTATCGTCGCCTGGCCGTTGTCAGTCGCCGCTTGGAGGAAGCCGGATTGCGGCACGAAAGTTATCTCGATCCTGCGCTGCGGCGACTGGCAGGCGACGACGCCAAGCTGGAGGAAATGGCGGCGCTGAGGAGCTTCGTTGATCTGCTCGAACCCGTGAAGAAATACCGTCGCGGCGGTCAACAGCCTGCGGCGAACCAGTTCACGCCCTTGACGGGTCTCGTCGATTGCACCCGTCCCGACAGCGCCGCCGCCCGCGCTTTTGCGAGTCAAGTCGACGTGGTGGTATTCGCTCAATCGTGGAGTGAATTGAACGCCCGACCACTTGCTCAAACAGTGCTGGCGTGGAAATCCACCGCCGCGATTCTCACCAACGGACTCGCGGCTCGTTCACCGCGACTCCAGGAGTCGTTGCCTGAACTGCAAAACTTGACTGCGGCCAGCGAAGTTGGTCAGGAGGCTTTGCAGGTTCTCGCTTCCGGCCAGGTTCCCGCCGCGGGATGGATGCCGGTGCAATTTGCCAAGCTTGAGCGAGCGGGCGAGGCGCACGTGGCCGTGGAGTTGCCCGTCATCGTAGCGTTGAAACTGCTGGTGGCGGCTGCGGCCGCGCAAGATCAGCGGGCGCAATTGTCTGCGGAGGCTTGGAAACAGCATCTGCTTTCGCTTGTGACTCCGATAGTCAAACCTGTCGCCACGCCCTAATTTTTTTCTTATCCACGCACGCACCCCCCCCATGGCCAATCCCACCTCGAATCCCCAAGTCAGCTACAATCGACTGCTCCTCTTCGTCGCCGGTCTCGGCGGATTGCTTTACGGCATCGACGTCGGCATCATTGCGGGTGCGTTGCCCTACATGGAGGCGACCTCCGGACTGAACGCCGGACAGTTGTCGTTCGTCGTGGCCGCAGTTTTGTTGGGGAGCGTTATCTCAACGCTGTTCGCCGGCATGCTTTCGGACTGGATGGGACGTAAGAAAATGATGGCGCTCAGTGGTGCCCTGTTCGTCGCGAGCATTCCGTTGATTGCGCTGTCGCACAGCTACGGAAGTCTGGTCTTCGGTCGCCTGCTGCAAGGCGTGAGCGGCGGTTTCATCGGCGTCGTCATTCCGCTTTATCTTGCGGAATGCCTTGGCGCCAAAGATCGCGGCAAGGGCACTGGCGTGTTTCAATGGATGCTGGTGTTCGGCTTCGTCATTGCCGCCGTGATCGCCCTCTATTTCAGCTACCGGGTCGATGAAGTCGCCAAGCTCGGTGACGCGGCGAAACTTCTCGCGTTCAAGGATACCGCGTGGCGCAGCATCTTCTGGGTGTCGTTGCCCCCGGGGATATTGTTTGTCATCGGCAGTTTCGTGGTCGCCGAGTCGCCGCGCTGGCTCTTTTTGCTCGGCCGCCGGGAAGAGGCCCGCGTGGCGCTCCTGCGTTCCCGCGACGCCGGGCAGGCTGAGGTTGAACTCAAGGAAATGGCGGATGCCGCCGCGGCCGAAGCAGTGAAGACGTCGGCGGGCGGCAGCGCGAAAGAGTCGCTGCTCAGCCGAAAGTATGTGATTCCCTTCGTTCTCGCGTGCGTGATTCTGGCCTGCAATCAGGCGACCGGCATTAATTCCATCATTGGGTTTAATGCGAATATTTTCATTCAGAGCGGCCTGTCCGACGTTCAGGCGCACTACGGGAATTTACTTTTCACTCTCGTCAATTTTGCGATGACCATGGTCGCCGTCATGCTCGTGGATCGCAAGGGCCGGAAATTTCTGCTCTCGGTGGGCACCGCCGGCATCATCGTTTCGCTCATTGTTGTAGGCCTGCTTTTTCGCCGCACCGAGCAGTTGCGCGTCGACGGCCGCGCGGCTGTCCAAGCGCTGGTCAGCGCCGATCAGAATGCGAAAATTATATTCAATGCCGATTCTGCCCGCGCGTTGCTCGCCCCCGCGGGTGATTCGGGCAAGGCGCTCGCCGGCCAGCCGCTCACGCTGAGCATCATTTATTCGTACGGCGGTTTTCGTTCGACCACGGCGATCGTTCGCTCGGATGACGCGGCGGCGGCACCGCTCGTCATCACTCGTGACTCCTGCGTGCCCTCCAACAAGGTGAGCGCGTTCTTTTCGAATCCTTTCGCGAGTCTCGATGTGGCCCGGACGGCTCCGCTCACTATTGAGAACGCGCTCATCACGCCGGTGCCGAGCACGCAGAATGGCTGGCTGACGGCTGTCTTCACGTTTTGCTTCATGGCCTTTTTCGCCATCGGGCCGGGCGTCTGTGTGTGGCTGGCGTTGTCCGAACTGATGCCGACGCGCATCCGTTCCAACGGCATGAGCATCGCCCTTACGCTCAACCAGGCGGTATCAACAACCATCGCGGCAGTTTTTCTTCCGACGGTGGGTAAGTACGGGTATTCGACGATGTTTTTTCTGTTCGCGGGTTGCACCGTGATTTATTTTATCACGGCCGCCTTTTTCCTGCCTGAGACCAAGGGCAAGACCCTTGAGGAGATCGAAGCGGCGTTCGAAAAAACCGCGCACTGAGGCGACGGCCCGCTCCACTTGATGGCTGGTCCGATGCCGGGCCAGCCGTTTGAAGAATCGTACACCTTTCCCATGCTTTCAATTGCTCCCAGCCTTCAACCGGCCCTTGATCCCGGATTTTTGCCGGCCGCACTCTGGAATCGCGCCTACCTTGCGTTGGTTGACCGCGACCCGGCGGCCCGGCCTCTCGCGATCACGCTCGATCGCTGTGATGGCTCGATTTCTCGTTTTGAGAGTCGGGTATTTTCATCCGCCCATCCGGCGGCCGTGCTTAATTTGCGTTACGTCGAACGCCTGCTGAAGTTTCTGCTTTGGCAAAAGGGTGGCTGCGATGTTTTGGTGGCCGGGGCGGACGAAGTCACGGCACAGTTGGCTAAGATTTATAGCGAGACAGGAGAGCGTCATTTTGATCACGGCTTTATGGGCGACACGGTTTACCGTCGTCCGTTTCGCATCCGGGCCGCCAAGCTCGCCGACCTGCCGCTCGCGCTCACGTCCGGCCTGCCGGTGGGGCGCCACCTCGACGGCTGCCGGATCGGTTTCGATATCGGAGGCAGCGAGCGCAAGGTGGTTGCATTGATCGATGGGGAGGTCGTGTTTTCCGAGGAGGTGGCGTGGAATCCGTATTTCCAAAAAGATCCCGCGTATCATATTGAAAGGGTCCACGCCTCGTTGCAGCGGGCCGCGGCGCATCTTCCGCGCGTGGACGCCATTGGCGGCAGCGCCGCCGGCGTCTATGTGAAGAACGAGGTGCGGATCGCTTCACTTTTTCGCGGAGTGGCGCCGGAACTTTTTGAGCAGCATATTCGCCGCATGTTTTTCACGCTGCGCGACCGCTGGGGTGGCGTCCCGTTCGAGGTGGCCAATGACGGGGAGGTGGCCGCACTCGCGGGTTCAATGTCGTTGAACGAAAATGCGGTGCTGGGCGTCTCGATGGGGACCAGCATGGCCGGCGGCTACGTCCGCCCCGGAGGCGATATCACGCCCTGGCTCAATGAACTTGCCTTTGCGCCAGTGGACTACAATCCCGCCGCGCCGCGCGATGAGTGGTCGGGCGATGCGGGCTGCGGGGTCCAATATTTTTCCCAGCAGGGTGTGGTTCGATATGCACGCGGCGCTGGATTTGCATTTACTAGTGATCAGACGGTCCCTGACCAGCTCTTCGCGGTCCAACAGGCTTTTGCCGCCGGCGATGGGCGGGCCCGATCCGTTTATGAAACGGTCGGGACCTGTTTTGGTTATGCGCTCGGGCACTACGCGGATTTTTATGATTTCAATCACCTCCTGCTGCTGGGCGGCACGACCTCAGGAGAGGGAGGCGCCATCATTCTCGACCGGGCCACGGCGGTTTTGCAGGCTGATTTTCCAGTGCTGGCTGCCCGCCTGCGCCTGCACATGCCAGACGAAAAATCCAAACGGCACGGTCAGGCGATCGCCGCCGCCAGTTTGCCCGCCTTGCGCTGAGTTAAAATTCTGCAGGTTCACTTTCCTATGAGACTGTCCCATCCCCAGGCTGACGTTTTTGTGCCCGCTGGCGGGCTAACTCCAGACGCCGCGTTGCGCCGCGTAACGCATCTTTGTATCGGCGCGCATCAGGATGACATTGAGATCATGGCGCACGCCGGTATCGCCGATTGTCTCGACACCCCGGCCAAGGCATTCGGCGGAGTGGTCGTCACGAATGGCGCGGGTTCGCCCCGCACGGGCGTTTACGCCCACCTGAGTGACGAACAAATGCAACTGGTGCGGCGCGACGAACAGCGTCGCGCGGCGCAGCTCGGTCATTATGCGATTCAACTTCAGCTCGCGCATCCGAGCGCTGACGTGAAGCAGCCGAATCATCCGGGAGTGGCGGCGGATCTGCTCGCCATTTTCAACGGTTGCGCGCCAGAGGTGGTCTATCTGCACAGTCCGGCGGACAAGCACGACACGCACATTGCGGTGTTGCTGCGCTGTCTCGTGGCGTTGCGGTCGTTGCCTGTGGCGAAACGCCCGGGCCGGGTGTTGGGTTGCGAAGTCTGGCGCGACCTCGACTGGCTGGTGGATGCGGACAAGGTCGCGCTCGATGCCGGACGGCATCCGGAGCTCGCCTCCGAGTTGCTCAAGGTGTTCGACTCTCAGGTGACCGGCGGCAAGCGATACGACCTCGCCACGATCGGGCGGCGCGCCGCCAACGCTACGTTCCACACCTCGCACGCGACGGACAAGGTCACCGGCATCACGTGGGCGATCGACCTGACACCGTTGGTGACCGACCCATCGCTCGATCTGGCTTCCTACACGCTCGCGCACCTCGACCGGTTGCGCGCGGACATCACGGCTCGCATTGCGAAATTTGTTTAAGCGGCTCAATACTTGAGCCAGCGAGGAGGCAGGCGAGAGTGCCATGGCTGCGAATGTGACCGGTGATTTTTTAAGCTCGTCCCTATGCTGAGTACTCAGGACGAACCTTGCGCTAGCTAGCAACAAAGTATCAATTTAGCGGGTGCTTTAGATGGATTTAATTCGTAGCCACTGCCTGGGTGAATTCGTTGAATTGGGTGGAGGATCGCGACCCAAAGTGCGGCCTAAGGTTCAGGGTTCGCTAATAATTAAAATGACCTCGCCGTTTGCTGGTACTATGATGGATTCAATGGCGGCCTGGCCGAGAGACGGGGCAGGCAATTCTTGGGTCTTCCCTGTCTCGGTATCGAGACATTGAACTAAAATTCGGTTGGTCGGCGCGGCAGGAAGTACCAGTTTCCCGGTAATAGGCGCGCTACCCGGATTGCTCAATAGCACAAAGGTCGTCGTGCCGCACCGGACCGCGAGACAGTGGCGTAGTGGAGAGCCCTCCCAATAGGCCTTAACCTCGTCGTAGTTGCCCTGCCCAGATACCAACATTTGGTCGTGCAGCGCGCGAACACGGGCGAAATAGGACGTCAGTTTACGTTCGTCGAAAAATTCCCACCACCAGCTCATGGGCAAAATGGGAGTGGGTGAGAACAAGCCGAGCCAGAGTCCCCTCTTGAAGTCGCGATCCATTTCGCCGGCGAAAGCGTTGAAGTCCTTGCTCCAATCCCATTCGTAACCGAACTCACCGATGACAGAAATCTTGTGGTCGTTTTTGAGGGCTTCGCGGAGGACTGCAGGGATCGTGTCCGTGCGTTTATAGATGTGCACTTGGTTGAAATCGAGCGTTTGAATCTGATTAAGTCCGGTCACCGCGCGGTGGGAGATGCTCGTGCTCACGAGGTGTTGGTAGGGATCGATCTCTTTCAAATAGGCGCTCATTTCTGCATGCCACGCGGCGATTACTTCATCGGAGATGCGCTCGGGTTTTTGGGCGTACATCGCGTTATCGATTTCGTTGAAGAATTCAAAAACCGCGAGGTGCGGACTGTATCCCCACCGGGCAATTAGGTAGCGCAGTCGATCACGGTATTGCGCCTTGGCGACAGGGGAGGTGAAAAAATCAACGGGAGCCGTGGCGGGGCCGCCTTGGTTCAGGTGATAGCTGTTTTTCGCCCATCCGCCGCCCAACAGACTGCCGTGGGCGTCGAGCGTGAGCATGAAGTAGATGTCGGTGGATTCCGCGAGTGCGATGAGTTCGTCCATTCGGCGGATGGCCGATGCATTGAAGTGGCCGGGATCATCCGTGTAGCGATGGGCGTTGCTCACGTGCTTCCATTCGAGGGGCAGATTCCATGGACACATCCAGATGCGGGTGAAATTTCCTCCGTGCGCGGCCAACGTTCCCAGCAAATATTCATAATTGAAGCGCGGTTCTTCGTGAAGCGCTTTGAAAAAACGGGAATCGTCGTTGGTCCGAGACTCCCAGCAAAGGTTTTCGCCGATGCCACGGAATGGCTCCCCATGATCAAAACGGAGGGACCAGGAATTATTGAGATGGAGAAATCCCTTTTTCGTGGACGCACCGACGGTGAATGTCACCGGCCCGGAAACGAAACGATCCTGGCCCTGCGTCAGAACAAAGTGTCCGGTGTATCGTCCCATTTCTCCGGGAGCGTAACGGGTGCGCCAGACTGATGAAGCGCCACTGATGCCGGATTCGTAGAAGCCCGGTACGCGCACTGGTTTTCCCGAGGGGGCCGACAACTCCAAATCCAGCCGTACGTCAGTCGAACGATACGGATCCTGCCACTTGGCAGTCAGCATCACGACGAAGTCGATTCGTTCGTACTGTAGCGGCGCTGCCGTGAGGAGAGTAGCGCTCTCAATGTCGGCGTGAAGTAAGTTGTTCCCGAAGCCTGAGGCGATGGCCAGGATGGTTGTGATGAAAAGGAGAGCCCGATAAATGGAACGCATGGATGCGAAGTGGAACGAGGAGTGGATCGCTAGGAAAGAATGACATCACCGCGCCGAGTCGGCGTGACGAAGCTACGGGGTGGTGGCGGCAAGGGAGTCGCGAAAATTCAGGGCCGCCACTTTGGTGGCGCGAGCCACGGTGAGCGTACCCGAAGTGTTCCAGCCCTCGAGCGTGACTCGTAGCTTTTCCGGATCGGGGGCGCCCGGAGTTTCGATGGTGAGGGTGCGGGTTTCTCCAGGGAAGAGGGAAAAATAACCGTCGCTGGCATACGCGGGAAGAATGCGCGCCCCGGTGCTGTCGCGCAGCGTGGGTTTGATCATGAGTGCGACGGTAGCCGACGGATTGTTGATCGACACGGTAAGACGAGTCGCGTCGCTGATGCGTTCAAGCTGAATGGAGCCGGTCGGGGTGACGCGCGGTAGGTTATTGAGTGCGCGGTGATCGCCGGCGGTGCGGGTTTGCCAATAGAGATTATCCGAGAGCTTGAGTCCCGTGGCGTCGCTGAGCGTGAGTCGGATAAAATAAATTGGAAAAGCAGCAGCGGGAATTTCGTTGAGTTGAAAGGCTTGGGTGGTCGCGTTCGCCGCACTGTCCATGCGGGCCTTTTGAATCGAGAGACGGTTACTCTGCAGATCAAAAACTTCCGCGCGGACCTCAAGTCCCGGTGCGGGAGTGAGGGTGGTGTTGGTCACAACGATTTGTCGGTCGTCAAGATTGAGCTGCACATGGAGCGGTTCACAGGCTTTCTGTGCTCCGAAGTAAGCACCATTTGGTTCGTAGTCTGAACTGTAGAGCTGCCACTCGGTGCTTGGCCACGCTGGGTGGCTCATCCATAAAAGACGTCCGCTGGCGGGAGACCACAGTCGCGCATTCAACCCCTCGAAGATTGCGCGATGCCCGACGTAATTCATCATTTGTGCCTTACGGCAAAAGTCGTCGAGATCGGTGCCAGCGCCGTACTGCGTCGCGAGATCGGCCATGAATTCTTTCACTTCGCCGTGATCGGCTTGGTGCCAGTCGTGATAGGCCCATGTATCGCTGATCGGCCACTGGTCGGCGACCGGCATCATGGCGCGGATGGCGTCGGCAGTGGGGACGCAGGGCAGACCGATTTCAGTGGTGAAGCCATGGCCATACTCGGAAAAGAATTTCACCGGGTCGCGGTGGACCCAAGGCCCGCTATTCAGCAGATTAATCTGGATCGAGCCTGGCTGATAGTGGCGCGTGCCGTCCAACGTCCGGATGAGATGGTCCAGGCCTTCGTTAAGTGCGGGCGGCGGCACGCCCTCGTTGCGTCCGCACCACAGCACGATCGATGGATGATGTCGGAAACGGCGGAGCGTGTCCGCGGCGTTGTCGAGCCACAGCTGAAGGTCGCCGGGCTGCAGATTCCAATTTTGAGTGGAGGCCCAAAAATCACTCCACACCATGAAGCCGTACTCGTCGCAGAGTTCGAAGAACGCTTCCTCCGTGTTTTGGCCACACCAGTTGCGGATCATGGTGAGGTGGGCGTCGCGCTCCAGCCGCATGAAAGGTTCAAGCTGAGCGCGGCTGCAACGTTTGAGTGCCTCGTCGAGCCCCCAGTTTCCTCCTTTGGCAATAATTGGAACTCCGTTGATTTTGATCACGAGAAATGGGGCCGTGCGTGAATCGTTGGCCGGTCCCACCGCAGGAGAGTTTTTTGCGCTCGTCGTCCAGGTCGGAACCCAGCCCACCGGTGACTCGCGAAGGCCGGCGTGAGTGAGGTCGAGGATTCGTTCGGCGCCCGCATCGGCAGGAGTGTAATTCCGGCGTTGTAATTCTCCGGCGGGATCGACGGCGGTGAGTTCATAGCTGACCTCTCGAATTCCGAAGCGAAATGATTTGGTTTCGCTCACCGCACCTCCGGAGTCGCGCGCCGTTAATTTGAGGTGATAGAGATCCGGTTGACCGTAACCGTTCGGCCACCAGAGACGCGGTTGCTTAACGTGCAGGTCGCTGAACGCGGCGGGACTGAATTGCACGTCGGTCGTGGCGAGCGGCGCAAGCACCACGGCCTGCTGAAAATGGGCCCCTTCGAATTCCCCTTCCACGGTGAATGATTGCGGGGATGCCGTGCGATTCGTGGCGGTAACGGTGATGGTGACGTCCGCAGTACTGCGAAGTGGGAGCGGGAGTTTGCTGACGACTTGAATGTCGCCGAGCGTCACGGGGCCGTTGAGACGCAGTTCCACGGCTTGCCAGATTCCGGTGCAGCGGTCGCGAATCCCTGGAATCCAGTCCCAGCCTTCGGTGCAGAAAAAGGTGGGACCATCAAAACACATGGACCCGCCGTTGGGGCCGGCTCCGGCAAGCAGTGATTCTTCGTGGGGAATTCCCGGATGCGGCACGGGGGAGACGCGGACTGCGAGAGCGGCGCGCTCACCGGGGCGCACGAGGCCGGCCAGATCAAACGAGCCGCGGATAAATGCGCCGCGAATGGTGCCCAATCGGGTGCCGTTCAGCCAGACCTCGGCGCCATAATTAATGCCGTGAAAAATAATCGTCGGCGACCGTGCGGCGGGCGTCGCTGGCACGGTGAATTCAGTGCGATACCAGTAGTCCTGGCGATTGAGTGACTCCGGGATCGCGAGATTATTCAGTCCATAAGTGGGTTCGGGATAGATGCCTTGATCGACGAGCGTGGTCAGCACGGTCCCAGGCACCGTCGCATCGTACCATTGATGCGCGTCAAATCCCGGCATCGAAATTTCCCGCGCAGTGACTGCGACCTGAAATGCGCTCCGGAGCTTCCACCCGCCGGTGAGGTTCCACGTCCCGTCACGGGTGGCTGTGAGTGATGGTGGCGGTGCGGATGCCCGACGCTGGGGCGCTTGAGGTGCCACGGTTGATTGAGGGAAAGAGGCTGGATTTTGGTGCGGATCGCCGGACGGTCCCGGGGAAATTTGCAGCGGCCATTGCGGCCAGTTTGCGGCGGTGGCAAGAAGGGGAGTGAGCACGATCATTGCGAGGGTCCGGACGCCGCGGCGACGCCACGGGAAATTTTGCAGCGAAAAATCATGGAACATGGGAGGAACCCGCGTGCGAGGCAGAGGCTGCTTACCCCTGAATGACGTCGCGACGGTGAAGCGTGACGCGGGCGAATCTAAGAGTACGGATTGTCGCCGTGACGGACAATGAGTTCGCGCCCACAAAAAATGAGAACGCTCGGAGTTTTCCTCGATTGTGGTGAGTGAGCCAAGTGCTCACGCCGCTCCAGACTCGCCTTCGGTTCATCGTATTTCAAGAGCGGGAGATCCATGGAAACACCTCGGTGTATCAGTGGAGTGGATTCATTTTTTCCGGACGGCGTGGGGAAATAGGCGGGCGCGGTGATTCGCGCAAATTCTCAGGCTGTCGCGTCCTCCTTCTCAATGCCGTGGCGGGAATCCTCTGCTAGATTCGCAGTTGCCGCCACAGGTTTAGCCCGTGGCTGCCGCAAGATATTCCGAGCGGCAGCCCGCTGCGCTTCCCCGCGCGTGGGCGGTGATTGAAAAGGAAAACACAAACAAACCAATGAAGCATACCCTAATCCGTATACGTTCGTCGCATCGGGCATCCCTTGCCTCGGTGCTGCTGCTGACAATGGTGTCAGCAGTCTCAGCGCAACAACGGCCCGCCTCCCCCGCGGCTGATCCGTCACCCCCGAAGAAAACTCTGAGTCTTCAGGAAGTAACCACTAAACCCGAATCCGAGGAATTGATTGTCCTCTCTCCTTTCGAGGTTAAGTCAGATAAAAATGAAGGCTACATGGCAACTTCCTCACTCGCGGGCAGTCGTCTGAATACAAGTCTGAAGGATATTTCGTCTCCGATTTCGGTGATCACTCCTCAATTTCTGCAGGATACCGGATCAACCAAGGTGCAAGACATCTTGATCTATACGACGAATACCGAAGTGGCCGGCATCAACGGTAATTTCTACGGTTCCAATGCGACCGATGTCGGTTACGCGACCAATCAAGCCTTGCGTTCCCAGAATCAAAACCGGGTGCGTGGTTCGGGAAATGCTGACCTGACCCGTGATTTCTGGGTGACGGGCATCCCCTTGGATTCCTACAATATTCAAGGTGTGGAGATTCAGCGCGGGCCGAATTCCATTCTCTATGGTTTGGGCAGTCCGGCTGGTATCATTAACTACACGCTGAAGACCCCGAATATGATGAAGGATGTCAATTCGGCGGATTTGCGCGTGAACAATAACGGTGGGCTCCGTGCGGCGGTGGATATCAATCAAGCGATCGCCCCGGGTACTCTGGCGGTGAGAGTCGAAGGCCTTGCGGAGAAACAGAAATTCCGGCAAGCGGGGAAATATGAAGATAATCGGCGCTACACGGTTTCGCCGCGCTGGACGCCAAAGATTGCTGAATCGGTCTACACGCAGTTTACGGTCAACTTTGAGAAAGGCCGCCAGAAGGCGAATCAACCTGCGCTCACTCCCCCCCGTCGATTTTATCAGCAACTGGTATAAATATATGGGGAAATATTCTGCGGCGGACGAATTCGTCGGCGTGCCCGCGGCGATTGCGGATTACTTCACTGGCTTCAGCGGTGCGGGCAATGGGAATTGGTATGACGAGCAGGGCCTCGTTTTCAGCGATCCCAATTCATCCGCGGTGGGCGGCAAAGGGATTGCTGATTCCATCCGGCAACGTGGCGGTAATCCGTTTGGTACCTTTCACGGCATTGCGAATTTCACCGAGAATTCCACCAATCCCGGACACATTCTCGCGCAGAAATCCACCTTCGCCAATAATCCCCAAGCCATGGCGATTATTAACGCCATGGAGCAAGCGAGTGGCCGTCCTTTTGGGGGATTCACCGGCTGGCAAGGGTCTCAGATTCTCGACACGACGGTCTTTGATTATTGGAATCAAGATATTGCCGGTCCTAACAATACGACCTGGAATGATTTTAATGCCCTCAATTTTAGTGCGGTTCAAACCTATCTGAATGGACGTGCCGGTATTGAACTGGTTTACGACAAACAGGACTATACGGATGGCTACAATCGTTATGTGAATGATCCACTGCGCATCGGTATTGATATTAATCGCTACGTTCGCGCCGAGCGTGATTTGCCCTACGACGCGACGGGTGCGCTCCATCCTGCGGCGTTGAATCCAAATTTTGGCCGCCCTTATCTCGCAACCGGCACGGCAGCCAGGAAGAATCAGGATATGCGGGAAAATTACCGTGGCACCTTGTTCTACAAGTTAAACCTCGAGCAGATGATGGGGCATAAAACCATGCTTTCGACGATCATCGGCGAGCAGACTTTTACGGGTGTGGCGTCGCAACAGCGATTCCATCACTTTAATGCTGACTGGCAACTCTACGGGATCGGCGAAGGATTCGGTCCCTACTCGGGGCAAGACTTTATTGGTTTGCACTACCTCGGCAGTAAAGTGGATCCGTCGAATGCGACCAGCGAAGCCGGGTTGGGGATTACCGGCCTCACGGCAGTGCAGCAGCCGCCGGCCACTCTCACCGCCCAAGTACTTGACGAACGGACGCCCCGTACGATTGGGCAATATGCGACAATTAACGCGGACACTTTAAACGCCTCCTCCAATTTGAGCAAATTGTACACGGGCGGTAGTGACTATAAGACCTTGACGAACACTCAGGCGTTCATCTGGCAGTCACGTTTTTTTGATGATACTGTCGTGGGGCTTTTTGGTCTGCGCAAAGACCAGTTTGATAAGCGCGTCAAAGGCACGCTGCCAACGCAAGCTCCGGACGCGCGTAATAATCCGGGTGCGGTTCAAGGTCGGGTTGATCCCACGAGTCCTTTGTGGACGTATGACCCAGTCAACGACCTCTCGACCGGTGGCACCACCCGTACTTATGGCGTGATGCTGCACTCGCCTGAGTTCATTAACCGGCATCTGCCGTGGGGCACCACGATTAGTTTGGGCTACAATCAGGCGTCGAATATCAGTCCGTCCGATGTCGGCTTTGATGTATTCCGGCAGCAGATCCCGGCGCAGGCCGGCAATTCCAAGGATTACAGCATCCTCATTAATACCCTTAATGATCGGATCAGTTTTCGTGCGACGTGGTACAAAACGATTCAGCAATTCGCTTCTGGTCCTGGCCCAAGCATTGGTAATATCGGTGAGTCGCTTAATCGCACCCTCAACGGTATCATGGTTGAAGCGTCGTACACCGGCAATACGCGGATTAATACGAATCCGGAAAACGTGGTCAATAAATGGTTCTTTGGCGGTAACGGTGCCAGCGCCGGTTTCACTCCCGGCCAATGGAATAACGCCGATGCGGCGGCCCGGGCGGCGATGCTCGCTCAACCGCTGTTGGTTCGCGCCGCTGCGGCGACTTGGGGTGATCCAACCACTCACCTGAACTCGGACGGTTCGGTCGTTGGTCAGCCCACGATCAGTCCTGAAGAAATCGCTTACCGGAAAATGTGGTTCGAGAGCCGGACCGATGCACAGTGGGAGCGGCCGTTTGGCGCCATTGGGCCGCAACTTTTCTCGGCGCTGCAGTTCCGTCGTGTACCGAATGGAGCTGCCGGCACCGGATTCACCTGGGCCCGCACGGATGTGCCCGCGTTTAAGAATACGACCGACATCGAAACCAAGGGTATCGAGTTGGAATTAACCGCGAACGTGACGAAGAGCTGGCGGGTCACCGCCAACGCGTCGCGCGCCGAGGCGTCAAACTCCAATGTTATGGGCGCGAGCATGACCACCTACTATGATGCGATGAAGGTCGTCGCCAAGGATGGGTTCACGTTTAACGACGTGAAGTCGGGTGGAAATAATTGGCAGAACGGTTCTGACTACTGGCACCGCACCGGCTTTGCTCAGATTGATGAATGGGGTGACGAAGGTCAGAGTAATAACCACCAAATGTTCGGTGAGAAATGGGTGGTCGCCAGCGGTGGCTTCGGGATCGAACAGGCTTATATTAATGCCAAGGCGGCCGAAGGCCGTGCGATCCGCGAACTGCGGAAATGGCGCTTCAACGTCGTCAGTGCCTATGACTTCAAGGACGGCCGGCTTAAGGGCTTGGGCGTGGGTGGCGCAGCGCGCTTCCAAGGGAAATCAAATCTTGGATTCTATCCGAAATATAATGCCACCGTCGGCACTTGGATTGACGATCTGGACAAGCCGATTCCCGGTCCCTCGGAAATCAACTACGACGCTTGGATTTCCTATCGTCATAAGTTGACCAAGAAGATCGACGTGGCCGTCCAATTAAACTTGAGAAATCTGTTCTCGGGCAAAGAGCTGATTCCGATTAGTTCTAATCCCGATGGCACGGTCGGTCAGTATCGCCTGGGCTCAACCTTCGGTTGGGAGCTTAGTACTCGTTTCGATTTTTGATCGGACAATCGCGAGTGACCGTTTGACTGCCGTGAGGTGATTATTCCGGAGATACTCTCTTAAATAAAAGAGTAGACGCAAAGGGGCGCTTCCATGGGAAGCGCCCCTTTTTTGTTTGAAGGAAAGTGGCGGCCGCGAACGGATTGCGGTTCTTTCCTCGGTCCGAAGAATTCTGGTTACGCAGTGTCCGCGGATTAATCAGTAGATCGAGTAGCCACAGGCCTCCGTGCCTGTCGGAATTAACTGGGGGAGCGAGCCTCCGAACTGTGTAGGCGAGCGTTGCCGAGCGAATGCGACCTCCGTCTTTTGCTTGCACTCCAAACCGGCAGGCACGGAGGC
>JANYFP010000347.1 GCA_025362555.1 Verrucomicrobiota bacterium | reverse complement strand
TTAACCATCCCTCCTGTCCAGTTTCCGGGGTCCACCTCAATCGGCCGGTCTGGTCTATCTCGGGCACAATATTCACGAGAAACTCCGCAAACGACTTATCTGTCTTTCCACGCCAAATTTGCTCCATGGGAATGAAAAAATCCACGGTCGCAAAAGCAAACCAGCCGCTTTTCACGATGCGAACGTCGTAGATCGGCATGAAAATATTCGGATCATGAAGATGCTTTCCCCTCTCGGGGTCCCATTGAATCTGCTTCCAATTATACTTCTGCAGGAATCCAACGCGAATGGCGCTTCCTTCTTTGAATGCTGCGCACACCGTATTTCCAGCCGGGAGCCACACATCAAAGCTTGTTTGGCCGTGCTTCTGAAAGTTGCTTGCTGCGATATTCATCTGCGTCTCTTTGCCTAACGTTACCGATGAGACACGCGCGGGCGAGCGTGGAGTGAGCCCTTTTGAAAAACGGAAAATGCTGAGCGGAAAAGGCACATGCGATTTAGGTCACATCCCGCGCGTTGTTCTCTGGCGGTTTGGTTGGACTCTTCTAGATCACCCACAGGAGCGGGTCGCCCTCGAAGGAAATCCTCATGCTCTCATACTGATCTGAGCTATCTTCAAGGTGCATCGTAATGCCATTCTCGAACTCGATTACAATCAGCCTATCGCTGGCAATCTCACATCTTGTGACAGCCGCATTCATCATGTCGTAGAAACCGGGCTCCGGCCACTTCGCGCTCTCCCACCGAGCCACGACCGTTCCGCCGCGGAAGAGGGTGATGGGGGACTCTATGATGAAATTCACGCGCCCGAGCGTGAACTGAAGATCGAACTGGCCAACGCGCACTTGGGTCGTGAACTCGCCAACGATGGGGCTGAGATCCAAATCTTTGGGGATACGATACATTTTCTTCGTCCAACAGTGTTATTGGGACTCGAAAACGAGTCTTTTGTTTTCCGAGGTAATTGGTGAAGGAAATTGCCGAAGTCCTTTTACGGCAATCATTGGTTTTCAGTTCGAGTCTTTTGCACGGTGAAAACGCCCGGGCAAAAACTTATTACTTCGTGTGTTTGGCGTGTTTCGCGAGCACCGCTGGTTCATGCGACAGATTGGCCGAGGACAAAGCCGGATTTTCAGCGGATGGCTCGGATCAAGGCACGGATTCCATGCATCCTGAGTTAGGCCTTGTTTCCTCATCCGCGCTAATCAGCGCAATCCGCGGAAGGATCGAGTGGGCATCAGCGATTCGGACGTCGGGGATAAACCCCGACCTACATTGGAGCGCACTTCCTCCAATCAGGATTAGTGAAACATCAGTGGCCATGAGTGGCTAAGCCTTCAACGAAACTGGCACCCACAGCGTCGCGCGCGCGCCGCCTTCGACGCGATTCTCCAGCGCCGCATCGCCACTGTGCAAATACGCGATCTCGCGCACTAACGCCAACCCCAACCCCGTGCTCTTCCTTGCCGTACCAGGTCGCGGCAGGGAATAGAACCGCTCAAAGACCCGCGACAACGCGTAGTCGGGGACTCCGTGACCATGGTCTTCCACGGTGAAAATCACGCGGTCGCCAGCAATGTTTGCCTTCAACTCAACTACCCCGCCGGCCGGAGAAAAATCCAACGCATTCTGCAGCAAATTTACCAACGCCTCCCGCAACAACACTCGCTCGCCGCGTAACTCCGCAATCACTTTTCCGATCGTCAGCGTTATCCGCGCACCGGCATACGCCGGGTTCATCACCGCCGCGGCTTCCGCCATCAGGCCCGCCGCGTCGATTGATTCCGTTTGCCGCAAAGTCTTTCGCGCTTCGAGCGAGGACAACTCCAACAAACGTTCCACAATCTGCTGAATCCGCGCGGCCTCCCCGCGAATATTACCAAGAAATTTCCGGCGCTGTTCCTCCGGCATTTCTTCGCCCAATAATTCCGCCGCACCCCGGATCGCGGCGAGTGGCGCCTTTACCTCGTGCGTCAACGCTTGCGTGTAACGCTCCACATGCTGCCGTCCCTCGAGCGCATCGCGCATTTCCTCAAATGCCGTACCAAGTTCATTCAGCGTTTTCCCTGGTAACGTCGGCACTTGCGTGGGCTTGCCATCGCGTACCGCCCGCGCGTATGCCGTCAATCGTTCAAGCGGTGCAATCACCCAAGACAACACCGCGAGCAAAACGACCAACAAAGCCAATCCGCCCACCACCGCACCAATGGTTATTTTCTGCCGCGCCGCCGCCACGAGTTCGTTGATGGCGCGCGTCGGCTTGCCCACCGTGAGCACACCAATAATCCGATCTCCCCGCCGAATCGGCGCGGCCACATAAAAGGTCAGCGAATCGGGATCGCCTTTCTTCTCATAGGTCGCGC
>JANYFP010000028.1 GCA_025362555.1 Verrucomicrobiota bacterium | reverse complement strand
CCGACGGAATTGCTTAATAGTCGCGTGACAAATCGCGCGGCCTCCGCTGGCGCCCGCGCGACCGTGGCATGTCCCACGATCACGGTGTCTTCCGGCATCAAGTGCTTGAGTCGCGTTGCGCGAATCAGGTCGGCAAGGCTCGCATCGGCCGGACCATCCACTGAAATGTAAACCTGCTCCGCAGTCCAAACTGGTGCACCCGTGGAATTGTGCCGCAGCCACGCCAGCGTCAGAGATTCGTTCCATGAACCCGAATGCACGTACACGCCACGCCCCACCGGATGAATGAAACGTTGGTGATCATGCGCTCCCGCGAACAGCGTTCCGTCCGGCACGAGTGGCAACATCTCCCGGTCGGCGTTGAGACCGGCATGACTCATCACGATCGGGAGCGCCACACCACTGAGCAACCCCGGGAAATTTTGCTTCGCCCACACGACCGGATTCGCCAGATCCAACGACGGCCGCACTGCGACCCGATACGTGGATAAACGATCCGTCGTGACGCCCACCACTGTGGCAGTCTCACGACCGAGTTTTAATTGCGCCGAGGCAGGCGCATACGGTTTGCCCGTCGCATGATTGACGATATTGCTGATCACGGTAACGCCGGTGGCCTGCACCCGCGCCACCGTCTCAGTGAGATCATAAATTTCCGGCTCGTGATTGCCGATGTTCAATATCGTCGGCGCCCGCTGGGCGAGGGCGGTGAACATCGCGAAATCCACGGCGCCGGCACTGCGGCGCGCGACAACATTCCCGAATTCAAAGGTATCGCCATTCAACAAAATCGCGAGCGGCAGCGCAGGATGCTCTGCTTTGAGGCGGTCGATCATCGCCACGAATTGCGCGGTGCGTTCGTACGCAGAATGCTGATCCCCGATAATTACAACAAGGGCTTCCGGCTCAGCAGGGGAGGCCGGTTGAGCAAGTGCCACGACTTGACTGGCAAGAAACGCAAATAATATTACGGTGAAGAAACGCACGCGTCACTGATGGATGCAGGCTGCGTTCGGCGCAAGTCCGAGCGGATTGATTGGAGGCGGGAGTGCCCTTGCACCGCAGTTTTCGAGATTCGTGCAACCTAACTCACGGGGTGAGGGCACCCCGCCTCCAAAAACAATCGATCAAACTGGCTAGTCGCCGGGACCCCTTTGACCTACGACTCAATGTGGAGCGGCCAGTTCTCCGGGGGCCGTCGCGGTCCGCACCGCGAGTGTCGCCAATACTTTTGGCACGTACATGCGGGTCTCCGCTGGCAACACACTGGCAATTTCGGAATAAGTCTTCGCTTCCTTTTGATCCAAAGTCCGCCGGACGCGACCCGGGCCCGCGTTGTAAGCCGCAAACGCGAGCGGCCAGTCGTTGAAACGCACGTATAATTGTCGCAGGTATTTCGCTGCCGCTCGGGTATTTTTTTCCGGATCAGTGCGGTCGTCCGGCGCCAGCGGACTCAAACCCAACTCACGCGCGGTGGCCGGCATAAGTTGAAACAATCCGCATGCGCCTACCGGACTCCGGGCTTCGGGATTAAAGGTCGATTCTACCTCGGCCAACCAGGATAGTTCGGGTGGCAGCCCCGCCGCCGCAAAGATCTCCCGCAACACGGGCAACAACGCCGCCGCCGCCGCCGGCACGGGCCGGGCCTGAAGCCGATTCACCCACAACGCATAATGGGGAATGGAGAGCGTCGCGGCAGAAGGCGGGGGCAACGCCGGATTTTTTACCGCCTGTTGTGCGGCCTCAATATAATCGAGCCGTTCCTTCAACCAATCCACGTACTCCTCGTACCCCGGCAAAACCTCAAAAGCGGCCAACGCGGTGCGCGCCTGAGGCTCGTAAGCGGCCAACTCGTCGAGCCGATTGTTTTCCAACGCACTCTGCAAGCGACCCACAAATCCATTCCATTGATCACGCGTGGGAAATTCCAAGGGTTGATCGGTGTCCGTCTGGGCAAATTTTTCAAAAAGCGCGTTCCCGACCTCATAGGCCTTGTCGGAAAGCGTCGGTTTGGTGTTCTCCACCGGCTCGGCTGCCATCGCGGCAACGCCCAGCAGAGTGCCCAAACCCAGTAATTTACCAAATTTCATAGAAAGCATGACACGCGCGAGGCCACAAGGTTGCGACTGCGCTTCGGCCCGGCAAGGGAATCCGCGTTGACCCCGGATGCCCGCTCTCTACTTACCTGCGCTCCGCCGCATGAATCGAGTTTTCATCAAGACCTACGGTTGCCAAATGAACGAGCGCGATAGCGAAGCCGTCGCGGCTTTGTTGCGCGCCCGCGGCTACCGCATGGTGGCGGATGAACAACACTGCGACATCCTGCTGCTCAATACCTGCAGTGTGCGCGATGCCGCCGAACAAAAAGCCATCGGCAAAGCCGCCAATGTCGCCGGTCAGTGGCGCAAAAACCCCGATTTCATCTTGGGCATTCTCGGTTGCATGGCGCAGAATCGTGGCACCGCGCTCCTCGACCAGTTGCCCGACATCGATCTGATCGTCGGCACCCAAAAATTTCACCAAGTCCCGGACTATCTCGACAACTTGCGTGCGGCGCAGGCCGCCGGTGTCCCGCTAAGCCAGCCGATCGTGGACATCGCGGAAGAAGTCGGTTCGCAAAACACGATTCGCGATCATGTGCTCGAGGAAAAACAGGTCTCCGCGTTTGTCTCGATTCAGCAGGGCTGCAACATGGATTGCGCTTTTTGCATCGTCCCCAAAACACGCGGCGATGAGCGCTCGCGTCCGATGGACGAAATCGTCCGCGAGTGCGAGCAACTCGCCGAACGCGGCGTGAAGGAAATTACTTTGCTCGGCCAGATCGTCACCAGTTACGGCCGCCGCGATTACGAACACACCGGCGGCATTACGCCCTTTGTTCAATTGCTCGAACGGGTGAACGCCATTCCCGGCCTTCGGCGCATCCGGTTCACGTCGCCCCATCCGCGCGGATTTAAGGACGATCTCATCGCGGCCTACGGTCGCCTGGAAAAACTCTGCGAGTACGTGCATCTCCCACTGCAATCCGGCTCCGACCGCATCCTCCGCGCGATGAACCGACCCTACACCCGGGAACGCTACCGGCAAATCGTCGACGATCTCCGCGCCGCCCAACCCGGAATGTATTTTTCAACGGACGTGATTGTCGGTTTCCCCGGTGAGACCGACGAAGATTTCTCGCAGACCCGCGAGCTCTTTGAAGCCTGTAATTACGACATGGCTTATGTTTTCAAATATTCCATTCGCACCGGCACGCCGGCCGCGACTCTCGAAGACCAAATCCCGGATGAGGTGAAGGAAGCCCGCAACCAGGAACTGCTCAAAATCCTTGAACAAAACTCCAACCGCCGCAACGCCGTGCTGGTCGGCACAACCCAGGAAGTTCTCGTGGAAGGCCCCGATAAAAAAGGCCTGCGTTACACCGGCCGCACCCGGGGCAATCGCGTAGTGCATTTCGACGCCAACGAGCGCCTCGTGGGTGAGTTGGTGCCAGTAAAGATTGAGCGCGTGACCACCGCGGTGCTTTATGGTTCGCTCGTGCTGACCGGAGTAAATGTTTGAATCAAAGTGCCCCGAAGGCACAAAGTTCCATTGCCCTAATTTCCTTTCTCTTCTTCGTGCCTTTGTGTCTCTGTGGTTAACTTTATGAGCCTTTTCCTCGCCACTCTTTTACCCGGCCTTTTTCTCGCCCTGCTCGGCGCCCTCTTGCTCGTGAACAATTCCGTCATCGGTTCCATGGCTCGCGCCTTGCCGCGTTCGAATCGGGCCGCGTGGCTGCTCTTCGGCGCTGGGGCCGCTTGGTTTCTCTGGCGCCTCTCCAATCTCAGCGAATCCGACCTCATCTTCTTCAAAACCCCGCAACCCGTGATGATCGGGTTCGGCGTGCTCGCGGTCCTGGCTTTCATTTACACGCCGGACTTTCTCGCCGTGCGAGGCCTGAGTGTCCTCATGCTGCTCGCGGCCGAGCCACTCTTGTATGCGGCGTACATGGAATACCAACACCCGCAGCGCCTGCTCATGGTGACGGCCGTTTATAGTGGGCTTAGCCTCGCGTTGTACCTCGCGGCGGCACCGTATCGATTGCGCGATTTCTTTGACTGGCTCTTTCGCCAGCCGTCACGCCCTCGCTTAATCGGCGCACTCTTGCTCGCTTACGGACTCGCCACGGCGGGCGCGGCGTTTACTTACTAACTCATGCCGGCGCAGTCAAAACCCGTCCTCATCATCCTCGCCGGCCCCGCCGGAGTGGGGAAGAGCACGCTGTGCGATCGTCTCGTGAATGAAGTGCCAGGTTTCGAACGGGTGATCACCGCCACCACGCGGCCCCCGCGCATCGGGGAAATCAACGGCCGCGATTATCATTTTTTATCCGAAGCACAATTTGATGAAAAACTGGCCGCCGGCGCCTTCCTCGAATGGGCCTGCGTCCATCGCAAATACCGCTACGGCACCCTCAAGTCAGCGGTGCTCGACCGCCTGCCTCACGTCAGCCTCATCGCAAACGTCGATGTGCAAGGTGTCCGCAGTTTTCGTGCGGCCGCGCAAGATATCCCACTCTTACGAGAAAAATTGGTCACAGTCTTTGTCGCACCAGATTCCTTGGACGTGTTGCGTGACCGCCTGCAAGGCCGCGGTCCGGTGAGTGACGAAGAGCTCACACGGCGGATGCAAAGCGCCGAATTCGAATTGGCGGAACGCAACTCGTACGACTACGTGATTCACAGCGCTTCGAAAGAGCAGGATTTCCGCGCTTTGCTCGCCTATTGGGAACAAGCCCGGCAAAAATTAGCTTAATCTGCGACGCGTCGTGGCACGCCTCCCACCGTTTCCCGTCAGCGATCACTGCGACGGATGGCGTTTTTTCAATCCTGCGGGCCAGCCCCAAGCCAAACCGTTTTCCGCTCTGCCCAAGTGGTTGTTTCAACAACTTTTTTTAGGCAGCAAGAGTCGCTGGCCGAAATACGTCGCTACTCCGCTGACTCCACCGTTGCCCGCGACCCTTCCCGCAGGCGAGCTTGCCACCACCTTCATCGGTCATGCCACGTTTCTTTTGCAGTTACCGGGGCTGAATATTCTGACTGATCCGGTTTTCTCAAAACGTGCCAGCCCGTGGCAATGGGCCGGCCCCCGCCGAGCGCGCCCGCCGGCACTCTCACTCGCCCAACTCCCACCGATCGACCTAGTCTTGGTCAGTCACAATCATTACGACCACCTCGATCTGCCCTCGCTGCACTGGCTCGCGCGGGAACACCGCCCGCTAATCATCACCACGCTGGGCAACAAAGCCTGGCTGGAAAAACGTGGCGTGAACAACGTTGTCGAACTCGATTGGTGGCAATCGCATCGAGCCCTTGCCGTAGGCGAAATCGTGTGCACGCCAGCCCAACATTTCTCCGCGCGCGTCCCATGGGACCGCTGCAAAACACTGTGGGGCGGATTTGCCCTAAAAACAAAAACGCACCGGATCTATTTTTGCGGCGACTCCGGTTACTCGAACACCTTTGCAGAAATCGGAACCCGCCTCGGTCCCTTCGATTTGGCCCTGTTGCCCATCGGGGCGTACGAGCCCCGTTGGTTTCTGGAATCAGTCCACCTGAATCCCGAGGAAGCGGTGCGCGTCCATCGCGCGGTGCAAGCGCGGCAAAGTTTTGCGATGCATTTTGGTACGTTTCAACTCACGGATGAAGCTATTGACGCCCCAGCGGCGGCACTTGCCCGCGCCCGGCTGAACGATGGCATGTCCGACCAAGAATTTACCTTGCTAGAATTCGGTAAAACCCGGTGGCTGACGCCGGTCTAAACGGGAACGTCGCAACTCATTTCCCGTTTGAGTTTCCGGGGTTTACTCGCAACGCTTTCTCCACCCCGCCGATTAAAATCGGCCCCGCCCCATGTCTGCTCCCGGCGCACCCCTCGCCTTATTCACCGCCCGCTCGATGAGCGCGGGCAATCGAGCCGACATGCGTCAGGCTTTTGACCAGGCTTTGAAGCAAGCGGAACACAATCGGCTCACCCTCCGGGTGCCCCACGAGGTGAAGCAAATTCAGAACCGCCGCGGAATGCATTATCATTACCGCCCCGAACTATTTTTGCAGCTGCAGGGCGCGACCGAATTTAGTTTTCCCCGCGAGAATTTCCGCCTCAACGCGGGCGAAATTTGCATCATACCCGCCGGAGTACCGCACGGCGAAATCGCCTGCCCGGAGACCGACCGACCCTTTCGCAATCTTGTCGCTGGCTTCTACAATAACACCCTCAGTCTCCACTTCGCGCACGAAGCCCGCCCCGGCAAACCAGACATCGAGGTCATCGAATTTTTCGACGCGCCAAATCTGGATGTATTTCTCGTCCTCGCCAACACCACCGCGCAAACCCACAACATGCACGGTCCGGCTCGCGACACGGTGCTCAAAGGGCTGCTCCTCGCGCTGCTCGGCCTGTTTCGAAACATCGTCGAAACCGGCACCGGCGAACTCAACAGTGACATTGGAAAAGTTTTTCAGGCCAAATGCCTCGTGCGCGAGCAATTCGCCAACTCCGAACTCAGCGTGCATCATATTGCCGAATTGCTGGGCTGCTCCCCCGACTACCTTTCGCATCTGTTCCACTTGGAAACCAAGGAGCGCCTGACGCGATACATTCAGCGCATCCGGATCGACGGCTCCATTCTTGCCCTCGAAACCGCCGCCCTGACGATTTCGGAAATTGCCTACGCCAGCGGCTTTGCCGACCCCGCCTACTTTGCCCGGGTCTTCAAACAGCACAAGGGCGTGACGCCGCAGAAATACCGGCTGCAACTCGAGGCCCAGCGTCAGCAACAAGACGAACAACCGAAAACCGTTTATTTCGACCACTTGGATTTCACCCACGGGGTACCACATAAAAAAGAAACACCCCCAGCAGGAAATCCGGCTGAATAAAACTGGTTCCTCGCTGTTTTTAATGGGTACGACTCCAAGTTCGTGGTGGCCACCTCAAATCCCTCGCAAAATATTTCTTCGGGTGTCTCGCGAAGGAGGCGAAGGGAACAAAGGAACGCCCACGTAACGAGTAACCCGCGTGGCCAATCGGCTCCCGGTCCTTGACCAGATTCACCGGGCTAGGGGAGGACGCTCCATACCGTTAAACGCGGAGGACGCGGAGAGCGCGGAGAATTAAATTACTCCGCGTCCTCCGCGTTTAATGCTTGGGGGCAACTCCATCGTTTTGCTCATTCACAGGCGATAGTGCGTCAGCTACTGGAAACAGCGAGGAACCTAAAAACTTCTGCTCATTGCAGGCAGGTGTCGTCTCACCCCGCCCGCAGCATCGATCGAGCAACTACGCTGCCGCCCGCTCTTCCGCCGGCACCCAGCACAATGCGACCGCCGCGATAAGCATACAAACGCCGCCGGCCATTACTGCGTGAACTAAATTCCCGTGCAGATAGGTCTTCACCAGATCGCCGAAAAACAACGCCGCCAGGATTTCCGGCAAGACGATGAAGAAATTAAAGATACCCATATAAACACCCACCCGCGCCGTCGGTAGCGATCCGGACAAAATGGCGTACGGCATGGAAAGAATCGACGCCCACGCCACGCCGCCCAACGCCAGTGCGCCCAGCAACAAATATTTCTGCTCTTCGCCGTGGATGAAACCGAGCGACAACAAGCCCACTCCGCCGACGACGAGACAAATTCCGTGGACCAAACGCCGATCCATTTTACGCGCCACAGCCATGAGCCCAAACGCGGCAAGGAAAGTCACCGCATCCTTGATCGCATAGCAAACGCCCGCCCATTCCGCGCCACGTTTAAATAAATCCGCATTGGAATCACTGCTGCCGAAAATGACCGGCACGGCATTCGAAAAATGCAGCCACATGCAGAACAACCCAAGCCAGGTGAAGAACTGCACGACTGCCAACCGCCACATGGTGCGGGGCATATTTGCCAGCGCCCCCGCAATCTCCTTCAACAAAGGCGTGAGGCCACGACTCTCCGCTTTTTGGCGGCGAAACTCGTCGAGGTTTTCCGGTGGATTTTCCTTCGTCGAAAACACCGTCCACAAGACGGCGGAAATAAATGCCGCCGCCCCGATGTAGAAAGAAATCTTCACGTTGGTCGGCAACGCATTCGCCCCATCCGCATCGCTGCTCACGTGAAACCAATGGCGCAATAAGTAGGGCAATAAACCGGCCACCACGGCCCCGACCCCAATAAAAAAACTCTGCATCGCAAAACCCACTCCGCGCTGCTCCGGCGGCAACTTATCCGCCACAAACGCCCGGAAGGGTTCCATTGAAACGTTGATCGACGCGTCGAGAATCCAAAGAAGTCCCGCCGCCATGTAGAATTTCGGCAAATTCGGCATAAGCCAATGGGCGAGCGAGCCGGAATTCGGCATGAGCAACAACGCCAGCGAACTCAAAATCGCCCCAACCAAAAAATACGGCCGGCGCCGTCCGAGCGGTCCCCAGGTGCGATCACTCATGGCGCCAATGATCGG
Organism: Verrucomicrobiota bacterium; assembly: GCA_025362555.1. Taxonomy (GTDB): domain Bacteria; phylum Verrucomicrobiota; class Verrucomicrobiia; order Opitutales; family Opitutaceae; genus Lacunisphaera. The sequence goes on along the minus strand of JANYFP010000028.1, from coordinate 17,757 downwards.
CTGAATGAGAAAACCGGTGAGCGGCGCAGCGAGCCAGAGCTTGGCAATCTGATCATCGGCTGCTCCGAGATATTTGTAGATAGGACTCATGTTGGCCATCTGCAGGCCCCAGCCAAATTGAATACCGAGAAAACCAAAGCTCATGTTCCAAATCGCAGGAAGGGAGAGGGGACGCTGAGGCTTCATAGGGCAGGGGGTTCACTGTAGTCGCGGAGGGCAAGGGTACCGGTGCGATCGTAAAGATGAATCCAGTGGCGAAAGAGCTTCGTTCGTTTGGCAGCCAAGCCCGCAAGCTCGCCACCAGTAAATCGCCACTGCCAGTTGCCTTCAGTCGTACCGGGCCGGTTCAACGTGGCCGAAGCTGGCAAATCAAGTAAGTCTTGGATTGGAATAACCGCCAAACGAGAAGGCGTCGCCAGGGCTGCGCGAATCATCGGCCACGCCGAGCGGACGCCCGCAAGTTGAAAGTAATCGTCAATGCGCACCGCATAATCCGGCGGCAAACTCTCCAACCATCCGCGCGTCGTGCTGTTATCATGCGTTCCAGTGTACGCGACGCTATCCGCCGAATAGAAGTGCGGGAGATTGACGTTGTTGGCGTCGTGTCCGTAAGCGAACTGAAGTATTTTCATACCCGGCAATCCGGCAGCCCGGCGTAATTCAACGACGTCAGGCCCGATGTAACCGAGATCTTCCGCGATGATTCTCGCCTGGGGCAAAGCAGCCCGCACCGACCGAAAAAACGGCAGCCCCGGACCCTTCAGCCAACGACCCTCGCGGGCATCCGCCGCACCGGCGGGAATTTCCCAATAAGTGTCAAAGCCACGAAAGTGATCGAGCCGGATAATATCGTAGAGCTCAAACGCCGCACGCAGACGATCAATCCACCACGCGTAATTCGTGCGCGCGAGGTGATCCCAATCATAAAGCGGATTACCCCAGAGTTGGCCGAGCGCGGAGAAATAATCGGGCGGGACGCCGGCAACCGCGAGCGGCTGGCCCTGAGCATCAAGACGAAAAACCGCGCGGTTCTGCCAGGTATCCGCGCTGTCCAGGGCCACGAAGATCGGCACATCGCCGATGATCCCAACCCCTCGCTCACTCGCGTACCGTCGCAACCGTTCCCACTGACCAAAAAATACGTATTGATAGAAAACGTGACGATCAGCTTCGCGACGAATACTGGCAGGTAAGGTCAGCGAGAGATCGGCCGACCAGTGTCGGTACGCCTGCGGCCAGGTGGTCCAGGCACTGCCGCCGAAATGGGCTTTCAACGCCATGAATTCAGCAAACGGTTCTAACCAACCGGTATGCTCCTTTCTAAAATTTCGCAGCGAGCCAAACCCGGCGAGGTCCACCGCCCCACTGGCGGTGAAACGATCAGCCGCCTGCGCCAGTGAACGCCAGAAATGAGTGTAGAGCCCGCCGTAATCCGCCCGTGAAGCCGGCAGCGCACGCAAAGGGACGAGCTCTTCTGCCGTAATCAACCCGGCGGCTTGCAGTTCGCCCAAATCAATAAAATATGGATTCCCCGCCCGGCCGGAAAAGAGCTGGTACGGCGAATCACCGTAACCCGTGGGGCCGATCGGACAAATCTGCCAGTAGCGCACGCCACTGTTCGCAAGAAAATCAACGAAACTGCGCGCGCCGGGCCCGAGATTTCCAATGCCATAGTCGCCGGGCAGAGAGGACACATGCGCAAGCACACCGGCCGTACGGTTGGTGAGCCAAGTGGTGGGCGCGAATTCCATAAAAGTGAACGCAGGAAAAAAATAAATGAAACTGAAAGTCGAACGAAGCGAGCCCGCGAAAAGCAGAAACCGCGCTCCAAATCCACAGGGGAAAAAAGGCGGCCACCAGAACAATCCAGTGGCCGCCGAATAATCAAACTTCCCGTTTAAAATCCGGTTTAGAACTTAAACGACGCACCGGTGGAATAGGACGCACCGTATTTCTGATAGTTCATCACCTGACGTCGATCACCGTTGTTATAGGTGATCAGCGGAGAATTGTTCAGGTTATAACCTTGAAGGAAGAAAGTCAGACCTTTGAGCGAGCCGTTTTGCAAAGCGTAGCTAATTTGCGCGCTCACATTTTTCTCCGCTTGCGCGGTCGCAAAACCGGTATTGGTCACATCGCCCTTAAAGTTCGGTGCACCGAAGTTGGTGATATAAGCCCGATAGTCCGAGCGATACCATTCACTGACGCGCACCGAGAAACCCCCGTGCTCATAGTAGAGCGTGGCGTTGGCGACTTTTCGCGACAGGCCGGAAATCGGAGAGGTGCCAGAGCCAGGGCCCCAAGGTTGAATGCTGCTGTCGGTGTAGGCACCACCAAAGACCACTCCAAAGCCCTTCACCGCCGGACTGATCAACTCGCTCGGCAGGGACAGCGTAAACTCCACGCCCTGAATCGAGCCGCCCTGACCATTCATGGGTTGAGTCACCGTGCCGCTCTTTTGCACCGGTGGAAGACCACCGCTGACCGGATAGCCCGTGAAATCCACCGATTCGCCCTGCTGATAAATATAATTGAGGAGTTTCTTGTGAAATCCGGCGACCGAAACGTAGCCTTTGTTGTTCGCGAAATATTTGTCGAAGGTCAGATCGATCGAATCGGACTTCCAAGGCTTGAGCTGAGGATTGCCGCCGTCGCCACTCCAAGGACTCTGGCCGGGATCGCTCGAGCCTGCGTTTGAGGCGTTATAGCTGAAGCTGCGGGCGGCCCGCATGTCGTACATCCGGGGCCGGGCAATTTGCCGCGCCAATCCGAATTTAACGAAGGTATCGGTCGCCACGGTGAACGTCAGATTCAGGCTGGGCGCATAGTCGGTGTAAGTGTCCCCGCCGGAAACCGGCGTTTGCACGAGGCTACCCCCGCCGCCACTGGTTGAAACACCCGTCGAAGACTGATCGGCATGGATCGCCTGAATGCCCACATTTCCTCTCACCGGTACGCCAGCAATCTTGTTATCGATATCGAATTGGAAATAGGCGCGGCTCAGTTTCTCGCTGACGGTCCAGCGATTGGCGATCACATCGCCGTTGGGATTGGGCAGGAAAGTATAGGTGCCGCCATTGAGTGCGGCGAGTGGATCATACGCATAAATTTTTCCGAGCCCGAGGAAACTGAAGTCGGTGTTGCCGATAATCGGAGGAAGCGGTGCCGTCGATTGCCCGTTGGCGTTGTAGATCCAACCCGTGGGGCGCTCACCGTCGCGTTTGAAGCGGTCCGTATAACTCGTGCCGATTTCCACATTGCTGAAAAAATTCTTCAGCTCGTGTTTAGTCAGCAGTTTGAACTGGCCGAGTTCGTCCTTGGACTGGAAATATTTCAGATAACCCTGCATGCCCGTGACCGGAAGGGTGCCGGTGCCCCAGCCCTGAGGGTCAGTTAATTTGAACAAGCTGGCATTGGAATAATCGACGTTGTGCGTGATCGAGGGCATCTGACCGGGAGTCAGAGTCACGGTCATTGTATCGGGATTCGCGGCCGATTGGTTGAAGCCGAGGCCCGAGTATGTTTCCAGATTTCGCTCGGTGCGTTTAATGCGGGAATAACCGGCATCAAAAACAGTGGTCCAGCCGGTTCCGTCGCCCAAGGCGAGATTCCAGCCGAGTGCCACCACATCGTTTTTCTTCGTTACAATATCATTGCGGACGACCGGTTGGATATTCTTGAGGGTCGCTGTGGTAATCAGACCACCGGTCGCCGTGTAACCGGGTTGCAACTGGGCGGAGCTCCAAAACGCCATCGGAATCTCGAGGCCGCGCAGCAGTTGTTTTTCCTCCAACTTGGAAAAGTAGATATCAACCGTGCTATGAATTTGGCTGGTTGGCTTGAATTCGAACACGCCCATGAAGCCATTGCGGTCTACATTGCTGGTGCGCACATAGGACTTGGTTCCGCCCAACGCATAATTGCCGGAGGAATCCGTCGGATATCCCCAAGCTTGAAATTGCTGACCTTCCCACGGCGTGCTGGAATAGGCATAGCCCAGAGCCACGCCGATCTTTCCGCTGTCGAACTGATCGACATAGGCAACATTGAGGCGTTCACCATCTTTCTTGGCGCCGGGGGTGAGCTGGCCCAATTGCGTCCAATTATAAAACGAGCTCACTGAAAGCGAGCGACCGGTTTTACTCAATGGCTGCACGGTTTGCAGATCGATCGTGCCGGCGATGCCCTGGGCAATCTGATTCGCCGCGCCCGTTTTGTAAACGGTCACCGAGTTTAATAATTCCGAAGGGTAGTTATCGAACTCCACGTTACGATTAAGACTGCTGGAAACCTGTTCGCGGCCATTTAGCAATGCGGTGCTGAAATTGCCATCCAAGCCGCGAATACTGATTCCCTGGCTGCGGCCATTGACCCGTTGGGTGGTCAGGCCGGTGAGGCGCGTGAGTGAATCGGCGATACTGATGTCGGGCAGCTTGCCGATATCTTCCGCCATGACCACTTCGACGATCGATTGACTGCCCTTTTTTGCTTCTGCTGCCGCCGCCAAACTGCCACTAAAACCAGCGGTGACTTTATAGGTATCCAGCACCTCAACTTTATCCGTGCCATCCGGATTCTTGGCGACCGTCGATTCAGCATTGGATTGCGCGGTCAGGATGAGGGCCGACTGGGCAAAGAGCAGGCCGGTGGCCAGGCCTCGAGTGAGGAGCCGACGCACGTGGTTGGGAAACGTTGGAGTATGCATGGTGGTGATTCGAAACGTGAGCGGTGTGTCGCCGCCCAATAACAATTCAGGGTTCAATGAAACCAGCGAAACGGGGTTGGGGTGTTCCGGAGGCTGGGGATAATTTCGCGCTAGTCAGCCCAAACCGCGATGGACAAAACCTTGAGAAAACCGCGATGGTTCGGACAACTCTTAGGTTTCACGCGGCAAGTTGATCCAAAATATCTCCAACGCTTTTGCGCGCAAAGGTTCATTCGTAGAGCGAATGTCCAAGTGCCCGTGACGCCTCAATGATCGGCGCCGCACGCGAAGTAAATGCGGCCGCAGACGAAAGAACCTAAGATTTTTCTCCTCCTCCGAAGACCTCTCGCAGAGCGCTCATTTGACCCGGGTGCCACCGTGAAGCAATTTATCTTACCCCGATGAATCCTCTTGCCCCGCTTTTTTTCCGTCGTTGGTTCCTGCTCGCAACGCTGGTTGCATCCGCGTTCGCTCAGCCCACCACCGCCCCGGTCACGGTCCCGCGCTTCACTCACCCTGGCGCCGGCCAAGTATTTTATTTCTTACTCACGGATCGGTTCGCAAACGGCAATTCCCTCAACGACACCGGCGGTATCGCCGGCGGCCCAGACGTCAGTGGCTTCGATCCCACCCGCATCTCCCATTATCACGGCGGTGACTTGGCGGGACTGACTGCGCGACTCGACTACATCAAACATCTCGGCGCCACGGCCGTTTGGGTGACTCCTCCATTTAAAAACAAGCCCATGCAAAGCGGCACGGCCGGTTATCATGGCTATTGGATCCTGGATTTTCTGCATCTCGATCCGCACCTCGGCACCGATGCGGAATTTCGTGAATTCGTCACGCAGGCCCACGCCCGAGGCCTTAAAGTTTACATGGACATCATCGTTAATCACACGGCGGATGTCATCAACTACCGCGGCGGTCGCACCGACTACATCACGAAAGCGACCGCACCCTATCGCAATGCAGCGGGCCAGCCGTTTGACGAACACGCCGTAGCCTTCAATGGCATCAATTCTGCGGAAGCCTTTCCCGCGCTCTCGGCGGAGCGCAGTTTCGCTTATGTCCCAGTCATCCCGACTGACGAGGCTCACGCGAAAAATCCCGAATGGCTCAACAATCCCATCTACTACCACAATCGTGGTAACAGTCTCTTCACCGGAGAAAACTCCCTCCACGGTGACTTCGTCGGCCTCGATGACCTCTTCACGGAACATCCCGTCGTGGTCCGCGGATTCATCGACATCTACAGTGAATGGATCACCCGTTTCGGCATCGATGGTTTCCGCATCGACACCACCCGACACGTCAACCTCGAGTTCTGGCAGGCCTTTGCTCCCGCCATCCGTGAGCACGCCCGCCGCGTTGGTCGACCTGGTTTTATTCAATTCGGCGAAGTCGCCAACGACAAGCAAGACGTGCCACTGCTTAGCGAGTTTTCCACCACCGCTCCGCTCGACACCACGCTCGACTTCGGTTTCTTCCGCGCCGCACTCGACTATGTTTCAAAAAAACAAAGCTCCGCCGCACTGGCCGAGCTCTTTGCCAAAGACGACTACTACACCGACCACGATAGCAATGTCCAAGCGACCACCACCTTTCTCGGCAATCACGATGCGGGCCGCTTCGCCTACTTCCTCCAGCAGGACAACCCCGACGCCACGCCCGCGCAACTTACCGAGCTCGTACGATTCGGTCACGGCTTGCTCTTTTTAGTGCGTGGTCAGCCAGTTGTTTATTATGGAGACGAGCAGGGAATGATTGGTCATGGCGGAAACGACATGCAGGCGCGCGAAGACATGTTCCCTGCTCAAGCACCGGATTTCAAAAACGCCCTGCTGCTCGGCACCAGCCGCACCGGCGCTGATGATAAATTTGATGAGCATCATCCGCTTTACCAGACGATCCATGATCTCGCGACCTTGCGCACCACTCATCCCGCACTCAGTCGCGGAGCGATGATCACCCGGCCCACTGGTGAATCAAATCTCTTTGCCTTCTCACGCATCGAACGCGGTGAACTCATCGAATACCTCGCCGTCTTTAATAATTCCCGCACCACCACACTCACCGCCCACCTCCCAACTAGTCAACCGGCCGGAGCAGCGCTCGCTTTACTCTATGACTCACAATCCACCGCCGAGCACAAACCTGCGGCCATCATCGCTGATATCCACCACGAGGTCCGCGTAACTCTGGCGCCGTTACAGTTCGCTCTCTGGCGGGCCTTGGCGCCATTGCCAACTCCGACCGAGGAAATGAAAATCACCCTCAATCTCCCGGCAGGTGGCGCGGTTCTCTCCATTCCCACGCGTGAAATGGACGGTCATGTCTTTCCCGTACCACCAGAAATCAGCGCAACCATCAGCGGAGGGGATGGCATGGCAGAAGTGACTTTCACTCTGCAGCGCCGTTCACGCCCCGGACAATACGAGTTACTCGGAGTTGACGATGCTCCGCCGTATCGGATTTTTTGGCGCCCGCCCGCCGACCTCTCGCCCAACGAGGAACTCACTTTTATTGCGACCGTGGATAATCTCCGCGGAGGCCGCGCGACCAGTCGAATCGACGGCGTCAAAGTTGCCGCAGGCACGCCGAAATTTGGAATCAAAGGCTCCGTCGTTCCGGTGCTTAAAGAGCAACCAGTGGCAAGCCTCACGATCGCGGCAAACTCGCCACTCACGCTGACCGCGCGCGCGGAAGGAAGCGGCCCGCTCCATTATCAGTGGCTGCGTGACGGCGTGGACATACCCAATGCCTCTGACCCCGTGCTCACCTTCCCGCATCCCGACGCCTCACAGTCCGGAAACTACCGCGTCGCGGTGCGAGGCCTTGCCGGCACTGCCCTCAGTGCGGGAACCATCGTGAACATTACACCTGCCATCGCCGCGATCCATTAACCAAGAAAACTCAAATGAGAAACCGCTAATCTACGCTCATTGACGCTAATTAAGAAATTCAAAAAGCGCTGGACCAAAAACGGGTTCACCAGATCGGTGAACAAAACTCCCTGAACGAAAGCCAAGTATTGCCTGCATTAGCCCCGATTAGCGGATTAACATAATAAGGTGAGCGATCACGTCGCTCCCTTTAGCGAAGCGGAGAAAAAAATTATTTCTCGGTCCGATTTTTCGCGGCCGCCTGCTTATTCCGATATTCCTCGCTGCGCCGCAGATCGTCGCGCACGTCACCCTCGGTCCAATTTTTATCCAGCATGGCCTGGCGGAAATGTTTCAGACCGCTCGGATCAGCTTCGCGCCCAAGCACGTCAAGATAGGCCCGGCGGATAATTCGGTCCGCTCCTTCGATCCGAAATTCTTCGCCATGCTGGATGTGATCACGCACCATTTTTTCGGTCCACCCTTGATCGATCATCAACCCGCGATAGTTGCGCAATCCGGCCTCATCCGGCGCACGACCGAGCAGATCTTTATACGCCCGTCCGATCACTCGGTCACAATCGATATCCCGATTCTGCTCATAACCCCGATCCTTCTTTTTATCCGAACGCCGAGGTGACCCGGCCACTCGCAGGGAAGAAATGCGGTCATTCCAATTATCGCGGGGATCGGCGGAGAGTAAACGTCCCGTGAGATCGCGCACATTTTCTGTCAGCCGCATCACCGCGCCGCGAAAACGCGCATTCTCATAGACAAAAACCTCGGCTCCCCCTTCCACCCGAATCGAAGACACATTGTCGTTCAAACCATTGCCGTTGGAAAAAGTCTGCCCGGAAAAATTGTCGATGGACTCGCCTGGATAAAGTACGAGCGAGTCACCCCGGTAATCGGCGTGCTGATAGAGGATCACCCGAGGCTCATCCCCCTGACGCTCGTTGCCTTGATGATCCGCCCGAGCGAACGAAAAAAAACAACCACTCAACGCTAGCAGGAAAAATATGCGTTTCATATTAATTGTGACGCCGTAACAGTGTGGGCTATTCATTTATCACGCCCGATTCGTTTTATGGAATTAATGACGGGGCGCATGATAATTTAAAAGCACTTCACATAGCGCAATTTAAAACAGGTCTACCCGCACTGCGGTCACCAAGCATCCACGCTGCCGCCCTTGATTTGACCACTGGAAAGACCATCCTTACCGGTCTAAATTCGCCCTTTTCGGGCGAGCTTTTTTCTCGCATTTGGCGATGGAGTTAGTTCCGATGAGTTACCCCAGATAGATATAGGGTATAAACCCCATGATTTACTCCTCAAAGAAGTCTCTTGCCGTTAGTGCCCTTGGATTCCTCTTCGGTGCTTTCTGTTTCATTCTCGTGATCCCGTTTGGTCTTATTTTTGGCTTACTCTTCCAGCTTTTCGGAAGCTCCCATCAGCCGCAGAAAAAAGCGTACTAACGCACTGAAAGACTTTAGAAATACTGAAGAAACAGTGGGCCGGTCGCATTGCCTGCGACATCGCGTACCAAAAAAAACTCCCGAATATTTATTTTCGGGAGTTCGGTTTCTGAGGATAAGTCGGGGAGTCTTTATACTTCCAACTGAGGCCGGGAGGACTCTGGCCAATCGATATGGAAGAACTTCCCGCGAGGTTTATCCGTACGTTCGTACGTATGAGCGCCGAAGTAGTCGCGTTGCGCCTGAAGCAGGTTAGCAGGCAACCGGGCCGAGCGGTAGCTATCGTAGTAGGAAAGAGCTGAGCTGAAGGTCGGGGCGGGCACTCCGCATTCGGCGGCGAGTGAGACGACCTTGCGCCAATTCTGCTGCGCCTTCTTCACCATCTTGTTGAAGTACGGATCGAGGAGCAAATTCGCGAGCTCCGGATTGCGCGCGTAGGCCTCCGTGATTTTTTGAAGAAAGGCTGCACGAATAATGCAGCCGCCGCGGAAGATCTTGGCGATCTCACCGAAGTTAAGTTTCCAGCCGTACTCGGCTTGTGCGGTGCGCATGAGCTGGAATCCTTGCGCGTACGAACAAATCTTCGAGCAGTAGAGCGCATCGTGGATGGCCACGAGAAGCGCCTTCTTTGAACCGCGATATTTGCGGCCAGGCCCTTTGAGAATCTTCGAGGCGGCAACCCGCTCATCCTTAATGGCGCTCAGGCAGCGGGCGAATACGGCTTCCGCAATCGTCGGAGCGGGCACCCCCATGTCGAGCGCGTTGGTGGAGGTCCATTTGCCGGTACCTTTCTGGCCAGCGGTATCGAGTACGATATCCACAAACGCTTTCTTTTTATTGGTCGGATCGACTTGTTTGAGGATGTCGGCTGTGATCTCGATGAGAAAACTATCGAGCGAGCCTGCATTCCATTCGGAAAAAATCGCGCCCATTTGGGCCGCTTTGAGTCCAAGCAGACCCTGCATCAATGAGTAGGCCTCACAGATCATCTGCATATCGCCATACTCAATACCGTTGTGCACCATCTTCACGTAGTGCCCCGCACCATTTTCACCAATGTAGGTCGTACAAGGTACGCCACCTTTCACTGGCTTTCCGGGGAGCGCGCCAGGAATGGGTTTGCCGGTCTTGGCATCGACTTTTGCGGCAACGGCCTCCCAGATCGGCTTCAACTCCTTCCAAGCTGCAAAATCGCCGCCAGGCATCAAAGACGGACCAAAGCGCGCACCTTCCTCACCACCAGAAACGCCAGAGCCGATAAAGCGAAGATTTTTTTCCTTCAGCGCTTTTTCGCGGCGAATCGTGTCGGTCCAAAGGGCGTTTCCACCATCAATGATAATGTCGTCTTGTTCAAGCAACGGCACCAATCCGTCAATCACCGCGTCGGTGGCTTTGCCTGCTTGCACCAAAATGATCATTTTGCGTGGCTTGGCGAGAGACTGGACAAATTCCTGCAGGCTCTTTGTGCCAATAACCCCACCGGGGGTGTTGGGGTTTTCTGCGACAAATTTGTCCGTCTTTTCGACCGTGCGATTATAAACGGAAATTTGAAAACCGTGATCGGCGATATTGAGCGCGAGGTTCTGACCCATAACGGCAAGGCCGATGAGTCCGATGTCAGAGTGGGCTTTTGGCATATCGATTCACTCTTAACGCTGACTGCCCAAAGACCAAACCTTTTCTATGTCCTACAAATCAGCGGGTGGTTTTCGGCGCTGATTGCTGTTTTGCGTTGTAGGAGCCTGCGGTCGGGAAGAATGGGGCAATTTTTTCCACAAACGGGGTCAAAAATTTCGGTTCATTCCGGTTATAAACCCAGGAAAAAAACACGATCGAACCAACCACAAAGACGATAATGCTCCCGAGGATTTTATTCATCTTCATCACCTGACGAAAAAGCAGCACTGAGATGACGATCGCTAAAATCACGATACCGATCTTAAGCCAGACATCGGGTGGGAGCGTCTTAATCTTTTCCACCGCAGACTGTGCGAGCAAAGGCATAACTTACGAGTTATCCGGAATTATTGATGAGACGAGCCCATTTTCCTAGCTCCCCGTATTTGACGAGCCTTTAACCCCGCCAAACCGACCTGGCTAACTGTAACGACTTGCGATTCCAAGGTAATCCAACAACCACGCTTCTTTCCAAATTCGAAACCGTCCTTCCGCCGTAATTTTGCCAAACTCCTCACGCTCTGCGTTCGGCAACAGATAACCCATTTCCGTATTAATCATCTCCATGTGCTGTTGCTGCTGATTGATATCGTCGATTGGACTGATCGTCCAGGTGAGCACCGCTTCACCCGAATTTTTTAATCTAACCTGATGCCGCGCCACGAGGCCGGGCAGACTTCGCGACCACGGTGTGCGCTGCACATACCAGCTTTCCGGATAAAAACCGCCGAAGGGAATATAAAGATTATCTGTCACGTAGCGGCGTGCGCCGGCTGTGAGGGTCGCAAGGCTGTAGCAGACAGTGATTGCCCCGTTTTCCTGCGGAACAAAAAGTACATGGAGCCTTAACGTATTGTCCTGATTTTGATAAACCGAAGTTCTTAACCAAATGCCTCCCCCCAATTCCGCTTTCAACGCATGCACGTGAGCAAAATGATGATTCCGCAGCCAATCCCGCATTCGCAGCAAACGTTTCTGGGTCGGCCATTCATCACCACCCGTATTAACCACATAACGCGGAAACAGTGGCATCGGGCTCAAGCTGATGGCACTTACCTTCAGCCAATTGAAAGCGGATTCGAGCAGAAACCACAAAAGGAATACCACCATCGTTACCACCCAAAATGGCCGGTCAATCAGAGCCATTTGCGCATTCGTTTGCGCCATAAAAAGCGCAAACAGAATCCATCGTAACCAACGGATGGGAATTGCGAGAACCGGCGAAGCTACCCGGAGATTGATGTAAAACAGCAACAACAGGACTGCAACGGACGGAGCAAGAAACACTGAAATCGTTTCTGGCATGAAAAGAAAAGTGCGAACGCAAAACCGATAATTAACTCAATCGCACCGGCATGATGACGCAGACAAAACTTTCCAACGTTTTGAATACTCCAGGACTAACTTCGTCTTTCACTTCAAAAAACACTTCGTCTTTGGTGAGCGCACGGAGTGGATCCATCACAAATTGAGGATTAAATGCCACCTGCAATTCGGGGCCGCTATATGAAATCGCCATTGATTCGTGGGATTCACCGAAATCGGGTGATGACGCACTGATTTCCAACAAATTCGTCGAAAGCTTGATTTTAACCGAATTGGATTTTTCAGAAGTAACGAGAGCTGCACGATGCACACATTGAAGAAAAAGCTCTCTTTCCAACTTAATCCGTTGATGGGTTTCCTTGGGAATTACCTGTTGGTAATTAGGGTAATTTCCTTCAACCACCTTTGAGAAAAGATAAATATTATCAGTCAAACCACTCGTGTCCTTACCGGTATCGATTTGGAATGCTGCTCGGCGTTCATTGAACGCGATCACGAGTTTTTCACCTTTGCCGAGCAAACGAAGTAATTCGGCCACGGTCTTCGCTGGCAAAATGATCGCTCCAGCACTTCCTGCCGGCACGCTGACGTCTTTGCTAACCAAGGCGAGTCGTCGACCATCAGTCGCCACTAACGCGAGCTTTCCATCCTTAAAATTGAAATAAACCCCATTCAGAATGTATCGGGTTTCATCGGTTGATTGCGCGTAAGAGACATTGCTCAACATCGTCGCAAGTTCACCTTGTTCGAGGCTGAATGTTTTATCATCCGTCGAATCCGGAAGCTTCGGAAATTCTTCCGCCCCGATCCCCATAATCCGAAAATTTGATCCACCGGATGAAATCTTAACCTGATGAGCAGCGGATGAATCAAATGAAACATCAACGTTCGGCAATTCACGGACGATTGTAGCCAATCGCTTCACTGGCAGCGTTACGGAACCGCCTTCTTTGACCTCTGCTTTGATTTTGCATCGAATTCCCAAGTCAAGATTGGTGGTGGTGAGGCAAATGTAATCTTTTTCCGCTTCAATCAGAACATTGCTCAGAATGGGCATCGCGGCTTTGGAGCCTACGACGTTGAGGACCTGGGCTAGGCCGTTGCTGAAGTGGTCGCGGTTAATCTTAAATTTCATCGGTCGGGGCGGTAAATGTGCTTTTAACTAACAAATGATGATTAGAGATAGATTCAATAAGGAAGTATTCGTATTATTATGCTCTACGATTATCGCAATAACTCTGCTTTGAGAGAGGGAAATCCATCGGATTTGAAGTGTGAGTCATGTCCGAATAACCACGAATAACTGGCAGGTAGTTCACAGGGAAAAGTTATTCGGAACTTTGCTGCTTCATTTTCACAACCTTTCGGCGCAACGCGCGCATCTGCACGTGTCGAACGCCGCGTTGGTAATGGGCGAACAAACCGTAGGCAATGTAGGCTAGGAAAATGAAGAAAAACGCTACTTCGCGGAGTTTCCAAAAAATGACCACCAGCGCGATAAACAACGCGATAAAGGTGCGAAAACGCGTCTTCGTTTCCCAATTAATCTGTTTAAAACTGGGATACCGGACGGTGCTGACCATCAGGAAAGAAACCAAAATGAGAATCATCGGGAGAGCCAGGGTTAACTGGTGTAATTCCCGCGCATTGGCCGACATATTTAATAACAAAAGAACCAGTGTCGCTACTGTTCCCGCTGCGGCTGGAATTGGTAAACCAAGAAAATCTTTACTCGATTCACTCTCTGCCCGGTGAAGGAGTGGATTGGTGATGACATTAAATCGTGCGAGTCGAACCGCGCCACAGAGCAGGTAAATGAAAGCTATGATCCACCCTAACTCGCGAAACCACTGATAATCTTCCCGGGGCGCCAAAATAAGAAAGAACATCATCAGTGCTGGCGCGACCCCGAACGAAACGACATCCGCCAGTGAATCGAATTCAGCTCCAAAGAGCGAGGTACGTCCCCCCATCCGTGCTAAACGGCCATCAAGGGAATCGAAAACCACCGCCATTAAAATCAATAAAACGGCATGAGTAAACAGCGCACTCCACGAGACATCGGGATGTAAGGTGGCATACTCACCTCCATCAATAATCAGTCTGGCTTGGATGCACTTGATTACGGCACCGAAGCCGCAAAACAAATTTCCTGCCGTCATCAGGTTCGGCAAAAAGTAGATCCGGCTTGCCTGCGTGACATTATAGGGGTTGTTGCGCTGTTCGAGGTCGGACATCGGGTTATTTGGTTAATCCCTCGAGGTATTTCCAAAACTTTGAATCCTGCTCCACCAATTGCTGCTCTGACACGGGAAGCTTCATGCGAAACAACCAGTCTTCGAGCGACGCTTTATGTAGGATATAGTGTGTGTGTAGATTCTCACCCGTAACTTCAAAATAGAATCGAAAATCCCCGGCACGTAATCGGTAATAGTCTTTGCCCTTGCGATTGAACTTTCCCAAAGGCTCCCGCGGACGTTCCAAGTCGGCTGGCCGGATGTTACTAATGGGCATAATAACTTCCATCTGTGCCAATTTATCGAGCTTGTTCAGCTCGAGCATGCTTTGTTCGGAAAAGGTGACCTGATACATGATCGATTGTCGAAAACGGTAAACGAAAAGGAAAGGAAGGAGCGAGGATGGATAAACTGATCCGCTTAATCATCTAGCAACGAAAACGGGCGCTGTCTCGCTCTATATTGCCCTAGGTCACGATTCGACGAACCAGGATTTTAGATGAAATAGAGGCATGGTTTATCAAACTGAGCGATCGCTGACTCCGGTGATCGAAATAGGCAATAACTACTCTGTCCCAGCGACTGCCGTTTTTCGACCAAAAGCAGGGTCAATTTTAACTAAAGCAGTGGCGACAAACGAAGGAATTGTCGCCACGCAAACCCAGATAAAGAAATTCACGTAGCCGATCTTTTCTTGAATCCAACCGGCCGTCATTCCAGGCAGCATCATGCCCAAGGCCATAAATCCCGTGCAAATCGCGTAGTGCGCGGTTTTATGCTCACCTTCCGCCACCATCATCATATAGAGCAAATAGGCAGCAAAACCGAAGCCATAGCCAAACTGTTCGAGCGCCAACGCACTACCGATGACATAAACGTTCCCCGGCTGTAGAATCGCCAAAGCAATAAAAATGATATTGGGCGCGTACATTGCCATGATCATCGGCCACAAGAGTCGTTTCAGGCCGCCTCGTGATATCGCGTAACCGCCGACAAGGCCACCAAGGGTCAGTGAGATCACCCCGATGGTGCCATAAATAATACCCACTTGCTGCGTCGTCAGGGCGAGGCCGCCTAACGCCCGTGAATCCAACAAAAAAGGGGTTACGAGTTTGAGCAATTGCGCTTCGGCGAAGCGGTAAAGCAGGAGAAATCCCAGAATTGCCCCAATCCCCGGTTTCTTAAAAAACGCCACGAAAACCAAAAAATAACCCGCCCCCAATGGTGTCTCCGGTTTCACCGCGCGATCATTAGGCGGTTTAGGTAAAGCGAAGAAATGGTAGAGCCCCATGAGTCCAAAGCCGCCGGCGATTAACCAGAAAACCCACGCCCACGCCCGTATTACCTCTCCGGTTACGGATTGAAGTGAGCCTGCGAGATAAACCAATCCTCCTTGTCCCGCGATCATCGCCAACCGGTAAAATGTGCTGCGAACTCCGACAAACGCCGCCTGGTAGTGCTGGGGCAGTGCGAGCAGATAAAAACCGTCGGCGGCAATATCGTGCGTCGCCGAACTAAAAGCCATCAGCCAGAAAACAGCGAGGGTTCCACGGAAAAAATCAGGTCCAGGCAACGTCAATGCCACCAAGCCCAACGAGGCGCCAATCACGAGTTGCAGGCAGATTATCCAAAATCGCTTGGTCCGAAATCGATCCACCAACGGCGACCACAGCGGTTTGATCACCCACGGGAGATAAAGCCAGCTCGTGTAGAGGGCGATGTCGGTATTCGAAACCTTCAGATTCTTATACATCACCACCGACAACGTCATCACCACCACGTACGGAATGCCTTGGCTGAAATACAGCGTGGGAACCCATTGCCACATCCGCCACGAGGCGGAAACAGAATTTTTTAGCAAGGGTGAGCTCAAGCGAATCAGGCGGCGATGCGCGTGTTTAATTAGGCGCGATTTCGTCGTGCAAATTGTCCGCCCAGTCGGTCAGTTGTTTGATCTCTGCCGGCGTCAATCGCGCCTCGGGGTGCCCCCACTTATACGAAGGCAAAGGCATCGCCTGTTGCGACACTTCATCGGAGATTTGCTCCAGTTTGCTTACCGATCGCTTCATCGTGTACGTGCCAAATTCCGAGAAATTCAAGTGCCGCTTGCCGTCATTGACGTGGTAAGCCAGCCACCAACCCAACGGCTGAATTTCGGCGTACCACGGATACTGGGTGCAGTTCGAATGGCAGTCGTAACAGGCGCGCTGCAATAATTTTTGCACCTCGGCCGGGACCGGATGTTTAACGCCGAGTTCATTGGGTCCGGCGGCGGCGCCCAGATTTTTTTCCGGACGAATGAATTGCACCACTGCCAAAAGAATCACCAGGCCGAAGAGAATTTTTCTGATCACGTTGCCAAGCAATCAGGCCAGGTCCTCACGGCAATCGAACATTTTCCGGAATGATGGGGAGAACTTGTCGCCAAACCGTGATCATACCGTGGAGGCGAGCTTGCTCGCAATGCAGGATATGGTCGTCCCTCAGGCCACCGCCGCCGTAACGAGCGCCGCGATGCCAGGCGGCAGATTTAATCCGAGTGCGGCGTGCTGCGCTACCGGACTCATTTTACGCCACGTTTTTTTGATAATATCCACGAATTTTTCCGTCGTGTAATCCGCATGTTGCGCTGCAAATTCTTCGATTTCGTTTTCCAAAAAAACCAGGCAGGCCGAATCTTCCAGTGCCTGTGTGCCTGTATTGGCTTTCAACCCGGTTTTGGAAACCCACGTCGCAACTTCTTCCGCTTCGGGACTCGCGACGCCCGCCTGTAATAAGAGTTCTTTCGCCCGAGCCGCCTGCTTCACATAAAGTGAGCGTCGCCAATTCAAGTACCCGACTTTCCCTTCGGGAAAAGTCGTTCGCGGCACGCTCCAACGCTCCAAGTGCTGCGCGCGTGCGGCAAGTCGGAGCAGCGCGGTGGCCTCAGGCACAACCCGAATGACCCACGCTTCCACCCGGTCCGCATAAACCAATTCGGCCGGCCGGCCATCGGCGGTTTTCTTAGGATCGGCGGCATGGGCGGCATCGATCAACTCTCGGGCTTTGGTGTAGGCATCCATGGTCGTAGTGTGCGATCTCCTGACATGCAGGCAAGCCACCGCTCCCTCGATTTACTCGTCGTGAGTAAATATCCAGCCACCGTTGGAGTGATTCCGAAGATGGGTCGGGCTTTATCCCCGGCGGCTTTTTCTTATTCCCGCAACGACTGCCCGTGAACCAAATCCTGAAACATGCCAGGCTGGCTGACGAGTTGGTCGTACGTACCATCCTGCGCGACGCGACCGTCGGCGATGACCAGCAATCGGTCGCAGTTTTTTACCGTCGCGAGTCGGTGCGCAATGAAGATTACAGTGCGGCCACTGAGATTTTTTTCCAACGCTTCTTGGATGAGTTGTTCGCTCAACGTATCGAGCGCGCTGGTGGCTTCATCAAAAATAAAGCACTCC
>JANYFP010000223.1 GCA_025362555.1 Verrucomicrobiota bacterium | reverse complement strand
CAAGCAAGCGCCACCGCTCGGAGTGAATGAAAGGCGCGTGTTGTCTGCTGCCGTTGGTTGGTCTGAAATGTCCCGGAATTATTTACCGGGGCTCGCTGGAAATTCGTAGAGCGTATAAAACGCTTCGAAGCTCGGGTTGGATTCGCCCCACAATGTTTTGCCTGCGACCGAAAGCTGATAGACTCGCGCGGTTTGCTGCGGGTGAATTTTCGGTTGCTCGGTCTTCGCGAGCGTGACGCGCAGGCTGAGGCGATCAGGGGCGATCTCCACCTGCAAAATGGATTCGTTCTGCTCATCCAGCTCTGGCGAACCATAATCGGGAGCGTCCCGATACGTCCATGACTTGATGGAAAGGGAGGCGCCGATGGCGGAAATCGATTGAGTGGTGGGTACGGGCACAGTAAATTTTATTTCGAATCCACCGGATACGGCGGACACGTGGTGGATGGCGGGTGCAACCGTGTGCCCGTCCCATACGAGGTGTTGCAGGCTGGCGACTTTCCCTCCTTTTGCCTGCCAGCCGCGGCCGGTTTGTCCGAGCAACATGCTGCTGTCCGGCAAAAACACCGGACGCATAATGCCGGATTCGAGATCGGTGGCGAAGGGGATGGCCACGCCTTGTTCGTGAGTACCGATGCGTTCGGTTACGATGCGAAGCAAATTGGACTGCGTCTGATCACCGACAAACATTTGGTCAGTGTAAGGACCAAATTTTCCGGCAGTGGTGTCCCACGCGGGATTGCCCGGAGAATTAGCGAGGCGGCCCTCGGGCAATAAAATGACCGCGCTTTCGCGTTGGCTGGCGACTTTTTCCCACGCGATTTCTGGCGATGACGGCGTCATGCCGGGACGATCGATGAGGCCGGCCGGGTGGCCGTAGAATCCGTCTTTTTTGAGGACGAAAATTTTCGAAGTGCCGACATATTCGCCTTGGTTGTCTGCGTACCAAATGCGGCCATCGGGGGCGACGCCGATTCCGGCCGGACTGCGCAATCCGTCGGCCCACGGTTCAAAACCACCGGCCGCCGGCACGCGGATCGCCCAACCGCGATAACCGCCGCTTGTGCCCATGTATTTTCCACCGGCCCGATACATCGCGTCGCCTTGGCTGGCGTCACCGAGATTGAGCGTGAAAAAATAATCGCCGTTCGCGTCACGCACGGGACCATGCAAATATTCATGGTAATTTCCCGTGTAGCTGAAGGCGTCGGTCATCGTGACAAAACTGTCCGCGAGCCCGTCGCCGTTGGTGTCGCTGATGCGGGTCAGTTCCGCTTTTTGTCCGACGACAACGCGGAGGCCGTGCTCGTCCTCGATGACAATCCCGAGGCTGTCGAAGGTGCCTTCGGCAAACAGGCGCCACTCGCCGTTTACGAGCCGCCAGATGCCGGCGGTGCGGGTGGCGACCACCACGGTGCCGTCGGCGGCGACGGCGAGACCTAGGGCTTCGAAAAGTTGGTCGCGCCCGTAGTTATCCTTGGGTCCAAGGTAGCTCTCGGCGCGGTAGCCGGCCGGTAATTTCGGAGTCGATGGTTCAATGACCAGTGGCTGGCGCGAGTGATTAAATTTTGAGGGGGAAGCGTGCCAGGCTTGCGGGGCAAAGGGCAACCGGCCTTGGGCGGCGGCGTCCTGATATTTTCCGGCGGGAAGAATCCAGTGACCGTCATGGAGCGCGCCGGCGGAGATCGTTACAGGGCCGAGGGTTTTCTCGTCGAGTGCAAAAGATTGTGGCGTGGCGAAATCACCACTGATCAGCATGCGCACGGCGCCATCGGCGGAGAAGAGAGTGCGCAGCGCGACGGTGTTGGCACCGACGCGGTAGTTGAACACTGGCGGTGCGGTCGGATCGGTCGAATCGCGCGTGTAACCGAGAAATTGCGCGTCAATTTCGGCGAGGATGGCGAGGTGGTCGCGGGGGTTGTTGACCGAGGCACGCACGGCTTCGTCGTCGTGAAATTTCGGCTCCTTGAAACTGAAATCCACGGGCTGGCCTTTTGAATTCAGCGGGGTCAGCAGTACTTTGGTGGCACCGAGATCGATCTCGTGGCTGTCGTATCCTTGCTTGAGACCTTTGCCGCCGCGATTGAGCCATTCGCCGGACATATCGAGAAATCCGCCTTGCCAGACCTGTGCAATCGCGAGCACGCGCGGGTCGAAGGTGTAGTTAATTCCGTTGGGCAGGCCGACGTGAATGGCGCGACCGGAGACGTGTTCCATGGGGCCGCGTTGGATGCGCACGGATTGGTCGACGAGTAACTGCAAGCGGTCGTTCATCGGGTTGTAATTTTCCGCGCCGGTTTCTTTGACGAGACGGATGACGGGACCTTGGTTCGCCGTTTCGTTTAACGTCGCGAGGTAGGAGCCGATCGCGTCGACCACCGGGTCGGTTAAGACTGCGGGATGAAAGGGAGGCATGACTGGCAGATAAGGTTGCCCGGCGGTTGGCCCGCGCTCGGCGATCGCGAGTTCATCCAGCGGGGTGCGGACGCTGCGGTAGAGGTAGGCGCGATCCGCTTTGATCGTGTAGCGGTGGCCTTCGCTGCCGGCGGCCACGACCCGTTCGCGTGGCTCGAGGGTGAAGAGACCGAAGAAATTCGGCCCCGCCTTCACCGAAGCATCGTCGCGTTGCACCGCGTGACATTCCACACAACCGAAGGCGCGATAGGATTCTTCGCCTAATTTTACGGAATCAATCAGCTTTGCCACGTTGGTTGGCTGTCCGCTGATTTCCGGAACTTTGACGGCGTCAAAATCGGCGCGCCGCACGGAGAAATTGCGAAGTGCGAGACTGCCCTGGTCGACGGTGAGAGTGGTGAACCCGCCGGCGTCGTGCCATTTCATCTCGGAACTGCGGGACCAGCCGCGGGCGACGGTGTTGGCCTGCACGATTTTCCCATTGATTTTGATTTCGATGAGCAAGGCATCCTCGGTTTTATTGCGGGCATCGTCGAAGCGGGGCGCACGGAATTTTGCTTCGAAGGTTTGCCAGGTGCCGGCTGCGGCCGTCGCGTTTACCAGAGGAGGAATGCCGGACTGATTGGCGTCGGCCGTGACCGGGTCATCTTGAGGTGCGAGGGCGCCCAGGCCTTCGGCGGCGAGATTCAGGCGGTAACGTCCTTCGAGAAAAATGCCCGCGCTCGATCCGGTGGGTAAGAGAAATTCGAACTGCACGACGCTATCGCCGATGTAGGCGTGGGTGCGCAGGTGGGCTGACTCGGTTTTCTTTCCGGTGTAGTAGAGGATGGCGCCGGCCCGGTCCGGGGTGGCTTCGAGCGTGGCGGAACCGTCGATGAGTTTCACGGTGTTCGTCGTGGACCATTCGGGGTTGGCGTCGAACCACGAGGACGGCGAGCCCGTTGGCTGGGCCCAGGCGAAGGCGGACATCAGGCCTGAGATCAGAAGCGAAACGGCGAGGCGGGCGGAGCGGAGATTCGACATGGTCGGCTAACGAAACAGTCGCCCGCGTGGAGGCAATAAAAGATCCGCGCGATTCGCGCAGCGGCGAATGGTGCCGTCGAGGCGAGGGCAGGTTTCAATCACGATTTCAAACGAATGAATAAGTTATTTTGGTTCCTCCCTGATTTCGATGGGTGAGGGTGAAAGCGAGCTTCGACCAGAACCCAAGCCAGAGGAGGTGACCGCCAATGAGTTTCGCCGATAGGCGAAACTTTAGAATACCCCTTCGACTCACCGTCTTCGGGGTGGGTTCCGGGGAGTCTGCTGATCGCAGACTGGTGTGTTCTACCTGCGATTAGCAGGCCCCCTGAAACCCAAGGGCGGAGACGATTAGCCAAAGCCGCACTTTCAAAGATTCATCCCTTGATGAAGCCAATGAGCAGTTTGAACTTCCGGGTTTTTGATTCGGTTTTGTAAGTCCACCCAATGGAAGTAGTGAGGAACCGTTTTTTTCAACGCGGCATCGACTGGTCGATGACGGTTGCTGGCCGGAGGGTGGAATCGGGCAGGCCTGCGCAGACCGGAATTTGACGGAATTTTCTAACGAACGGAGCGCCGGTAACGGTTGGGCGGCAGTCCGGTGTGCTGGCGGAAAAGCACGCTGAAACGCTGGGAGCTGCTGAAGCCGCAGCGCTCCGAAATCATTTCCAAATTCAAGTCGCCCGTTCTCAGCAGATCCTTCGCGAATTCGATTCTTACCCGCTGGATTTCTTCGAGCATCGTTCGGCCGATCGCCGCTCTAAATCGTTTTTGCAGGGTGGTCCGCGCGATGCCGGCGACGCGGGCGATATCTCCGATGTAGGGGCTCGTGGTCGCGTTGCTCCGGATGAATCGCAGCGCTTTGGCCACCACTTCGTCTCCGACAAACAGGACATCGGTGGATTGGCGGGCATGAATCCCGATGGGCGCGAGGCCGACACTGGTCGCGGAGGGTTTGCCGCCGCTCATCAAGCGGTCGATCTCCGCGCCCGCCTGGTAACCGATTTTTTTTGCCGGCAATCTTACGCTGGAAAGTGGGATGCGTTCAAAGGCCACGAGAAAATCATCATCGCCGGCGCCGAGCACCGCGATGTCCTCCGGCACCCGCCAGCCGAGTTCTCTCGCTGCGCGCAGCACGAGGAGGGCAAATGCATCCAAGACCGCAAAAACCCCGAGTGGGGGCGTCTGCCGCGACAGCCACTGCAGGATTCGGCCATATTCGCGCCGGCCATAGCGGGGCAGCATGAGTCGGACATCGACGGTGCCGCCGGCCGGACCAATCACGTGACGGAAACCTTCCAACCGATCCATGGAATAGCGCGCGTGGTGTTGGCCCCAGAAGGAAAATTGACGGCAGCCGGACGCGACCAGATGTTCGGCGGCGAGTTGCCCGACTGCCCGGTCATCCTGGGTGACGACCGTCAGGCGAGGGAAGGGCATGGTGTTGGATACATTGACGACCGGGATCGTGGCTTTGGTGAACCGGGTTTCAACGCGCGGATCGTGGATTGCCGCGACAATCCCTTGGACCGAATCCCGCTGCACGAGCGTGCGCAAATCGGATTGTTCGTGCTCCAACCAACGGTCGATCAAATCGAGCCGGCCGGTTTCGAAGCCATATTGCCTCACGCCTAAAATTACTTCGCGGAAGTAGGCGAGGGTAGGATCAATCACCAGTTGGACGCGGTACGGTGGACCATGGTGGGGTGCTTCCGATCCGCGGCTCTTTTGCGTCATATGCAAAACGACAATGATTTTGTCGTATGTGGCAACGACGAACTCCGGCCGAGCCGGTACTGTGTGCGCTTCAGACTTGCTTGAATTACCCTTGGTTGCCGTTTTAGCTCCGCCGCGTAGGCGACGGTGCGATGGTTGGCGCCAACTTGATTCGGCCAGAATCCCAACCCCCCACCCAACACCATGAATCGATCCACCTCGCGTTCAAAAGTGTCGACGCTCACGTCGGCCCTTTGCTTGCTCGCGGCGCATTCCCTCTGCGCTCAGACGACTACTGCCCCCAAACTGGAGACGGACAATGATATCGTTGTCCTTTCTCCGTTCCAAGTTGAAGACACTGCCGACCAAGGCTACGCGGCGAAAGCCACGCTCGCCGGCACCCGAATCCGGACTGAATTGAAGGATGTCGGTTCGGCCACTTCGGTGGTAACACAAAAATTCTTGCAGGATACCAATTCCACCAACTCCACCGATTTGTTGGTTCTGACCACCAACACCGAGGTGGCCGGTCAGGGTGGTAATTTCGCCGGCGGTGGCGATGCGGCTCAGATTTCCTCCACCACCAATTATAATTCCCCGGTACCGAACACCCGCGTGCGGGGCCTGGCGGCGGCGGATAATCTGCGGGACTTTTTCCTCACGGATATTCCCTGGGATTCCTATAACACGGGTCGCATTGATCTGCAGCGCGGACCAAACTCGATCCTCTTCGGAATCGGATCCCCGGCTGGTATTATCAACAATAGCGTCAACCCGGCATCGTTCAAGGATGCCAACAAAGTGGAATTCCGCGTATCCTCTTTTGGCTCCTATCGTGGCACCGTCGATCTCAACAAGGTATTGTTGAAAAACGAACTGGCCGTCCGTCTTTCGTTGCTGGAGGACGACACGAAATACCGGCAAACGCCCGCCTTTCGCGACGATAAACGTCTGTATGGCGCACTGCGTTACGATCCGGCTGCACTCAACCAGGGCAGCGCTCACACTTCATTCCGGGCAAATTATGAAACGGGCAAGGTTGACGGGCGCAATCCGAGCTATACTCCGCCGGTCGACCTGATCACCCCATGGTTTAATAGCCTGAACAAGGCCACCTATGCCTGGCAGGACAGTGCGTCGCTTCCGACCACGTATCCTTATCTCGGCGCAGCGGGCGGGAACACCGTCTACGACGGGGTTATTCAGACTTTCGCCTCGCCGACTTCATCCACGTCCGGCCTTTCGTTTCCTGCCACGGCGGTTAACTACCCCGTCACGACTGACAGCAGCCGAAACAATCAGACCAACGGTCAATACTGGGGTATCAGTCCTTACTCGACCTATGCCACCAAGGCGAATCTCCCTGGCGCGGCGTTGTCTCCATTCAAGGATAAGTCGCTGACCGATGCAAAGGTGTTTGATTTCTATAATAATCTGCTGGAAGGAACCAATAAACGAAATTGGACCAAGTTCCATGCCTACAATCTGAACCTCTCGCAGACCTTCTTTGATAACAAAGTCGGGCTTGAGCTGGCCTACGACAAACA
>JANYFP010000205.1 GCA_025362555.1 Verrucomicrobiota bacterium | reverse complement strand
TTGAGCGATTCGGCTTTTGAGGAAGTGAAAAATGACATGGCGGCGATGAGGGTAACGAGGAGCTGGGTAACTTTCATGGGAAGGGATCGTACTCACACTGCTTTAGTTAGCAAGTGACTGGTGAAAAAAATCCGGAGCCAGACATTTCATTAAATGGCTGGTTCCGAAAAAATAAATTAAATCCCGGGAAGTTTTTCGGGACGGAACTTCGATTGGTCCAACGTGTTCATGAGCTGTGTCAGTCCGGGTACGGACTCGGATTGATATTCTAACAAACCAAACAGAACCATGAAACAGACAATCAACATTAAATCACTATTAGTTGCCGCGACCCTTCTCGGCTTTGCCGCGACAGTTCGCGCTCAAGATCCAGTGCCCGCAGCGGGCTCGATGGGCTTGCTCGGTCAGACCTATGTCGGGCTGAACTACAGCTACGTCAATCTCGACAACTCGCCGACGAATGCCGACAGCTTCGGTTTCGAATATAATCAAGCGCTCAACACGGGCTTGGATGGCGTGCTCACTTATGACTGGACGCAGACGGGTGTCGTGGCAGGCGACCGCGTCAATGGTCAGACGATTGGGGCTGCGCTTCGCGCTTTCAGCACCTCGCACTCGTGGGGCAAACCCTACGTCGAAGCGGGCGTGGGATATACCCGCCTGAAATATGCCGGTGTCCGTGAAAGTTCCGTCGTGTGGGAAGTCGCAGTGGGTTCTGAATTCCAAGTGGCCGCCAAGGTCACGGTCACTCCGTATATTCAGTATTCGGATGCACCTGACCTCGCTGGTGCCAGCACGTGGGATTTCGGGGTGAAGGGTAACTATTGGGTTAATTCCCAGTGGGCCGTCACAGGCGGGATTAGCATGGACGACGATAAAAACTCGGCGTTCACCGTCGGAACGCACTTCCGCTTCTAATTTCTGCTGCAAGCAGAGAGAGTGTGCACGAGTCGCGACGCAGCAGTGCGTCGCGACTTTTTTCGCGGAGCGATCGACCGTGGCGGAATTATTTTGCCTGGACGTGGTTCGCGCTGAGCAAATAGGCCCCGGGTAATTTTTATCTGTCGCGTGAGGTCGCGCCCGCCAGAATTTCGGTGATCGGCAAACACTCACGGCGTTTCGTGAATTGCCCGCCTGCCCAAACCATCAAGTATACTATTAGTTGACTTAAATTGGTCCGGCGCGGGCTCCCTCTAGATGTCAACTAATAGTATACTTGACGGCTTGGGGTCCGATCGTGGTTGCGCATTCACTGGGGGTGGTCGGCTGGCATCCTCGCCGGCTCAATCGTGGCGATTCAACGGAGTACATTCTGCCGCACGGTGGAACGTATCTTGCCGCAGAGGTAGTCACCTGAAGCCGCAGGAGTTCGCCGGCGCATTCGACACTATCTTCCCATTCCGGCGATCGTTCCGACCGAGCGAATTTCGCTTAGATATAATACATCTCGGTCGGATTCTTGGTCGAAAGCTGGTCGAGCGTGTAGCTTTTTGTTTTCTCCACCAAGTCCTCGCTGATCTCGTCCCAAATTTGCTTCAATCGGCGACCACTGCGGCCTTGAAAATTACCGCTCAGATGCAGGCAACCGCCTTCCACTGCGATTAGAATATCGTAGAGCGAAATCTCCGCCGGCGGGCGGGCCATGGTGTATCCACCCTGATTCCCCCGGCGACTCTCAATGAGGCCGTGCGTGCGTAATTGCCCGAGAATTTGCGCGAGAAAATTCGCCGGCACCGCTTCCGTCTTGGCCAAATGATCGATCTGCGCGAGCGTACCCGAACCATGCAACCGAGCCAATTCAGCCATCACGCGGCAGGCATAGTCGACTTTGAGGGAAATCTTCACTGGTGGGTCGAGGGGCGGGCGTGGGCTGGACTGCGTCAGATCGCGTAGTCGCCGGACTCCGGTTTCACGTACTCGGTTGGGATGAGAAACATGCCCGCTGCAACCGTGGCGTTGGTGCCTTGCTCAATTAAAATGAACGAACCCGTGAGCCGGTTGGTCGCGTAGGAATCATGATAGACCGGGCGAGCCAGTTGAAGCCGGATTTCTCCCAGATCATTCATCGCGAGTGCGGCGGGTGCGACCTCGGGATCGAGTGTTTCGATATTGAGGCGATGCACGATGTCACTGACCACCACCTGGACCGTGTGGCTCGTGTGTTTGAGAAAATATTTCTTTCCGCGCTGGAGCGGGCGCGCATGCATCCAGCACACTTTCGCGTAGAGATCCGTCCCGGTGCCGATCGGCACATCGAGATCCACAATCATGCTGCCGCGACTGATGTCGATGTCGTGCTCAAGGACGAGCGTCACGGATTGCGGGCAAAATGCTTCTTGGAGCGGGCCATCCAAGGTGTGAATTTCCTTCACCGTGGTGACCAACCCCGCCGGCAGTGCCAAAACCTTTTGGCCAACGCGAACGATGCCGCCTGCGATCTGACCGGAGAAACCGCGGAAGTCATGAAGCTTGTCGTCCTTCGGATCATTCGGGCGGTTGACCCACTGCACTGGCAGCCGAAATCCATTTAGATTCCAATCGCTGCCGATGTGCACGGTCTCAAGATAGCCGAGCAGCGAGGGGCCGGGATACCACGGCGTGTTCACCGAAGGAGTCACAACGTTGTCGCCGTTGAGCGCGCTGAGCGGAATAAATTTAACGTCCTTCAGGTCGAGGCGGGGGAGGAATTCTTCGAATTGCGCGCGGATTTCATTGTACCGCTCCTCGCTCCAACCGACGAGGTCCATTTTGTTAATCGCGACAATGACGTGAGGAATGCGTAGCAACGAGGCAATCGCAGTGTGGCGGCGGCTTTGTTCGATGACGCCGAGACGCGCGTCGACGAGCACAATGGAGACGTTCGCGTTGCTCGCGCCCGTGACCATGTTGCGCGTGTACTGGATGTGGCCGGGAGTGTCCGCGATGATGAACTTGCGGCGTGGGGTGGCGAAGTAGCGATAGGCGACGTCGATCGTGATGCCCTGTTCGCGTTCAGCGCGCAGGCCGTCGGTGAGATTGGCGAGATTGATCTGGCCGCCGCCGGTGATGTCAGCCGAACGCTCAAGTGCCTCGATCTGATCTTCCATGAGGGATTTTGAGTCGTAGAGCAGGCGACCGATCAGGGTGGACTTGCCATCGTCGACGCTGCCGCAGGTATTGAAGCGGAGGATTTCGACGGCGTGCGGCGCAGCGGTGCGCACTGGCGTGACGGAAAGTTCGGAGGAGGGTGAAGGAGAAGCGACCACGGAAATAGTTGGAAAAAAATTGCGAGCGAAGGTGGGGACGACGGTGCGTGGATTAGAAATAACCGGCTTTCTTGCGGTCTTCCATGGCGGCTTCGGAAGACTTGTCGTCGGCGCGGGAGCCGCGTTCGGTGACACGAGCGGCGGCGATTTCGGCGATGATATCGTCGACGGTCGTAGCCGGAGATTCGACGCAACCCGTGCTGATGATATCACCGATGGTGCGGACGCGGACGACGAGATCACGCACTTCCTCGTTTGGTTTCGGCGGGACGAGCGTGTTCACGGGCAACCATTGGCCGCTGCGGCGGACGCATTGACGGGTGTGGCTGAAATAGATGCTCGGCACTTCGAGTTTCTCGCGGCGGATGTATTCCCACACGTCCATCTCGGTCCAGTTGCTCAAGGGGAAAACGCGCATGTTCTCACCCGGATTGAGACGGCCGTTGTAGAGATTCCAAATTTCCGGGCGTTGATTCTTCGGATCCCATTGGCCGAAGCTATCGCGATAGCTGAAAAAGCGTTCCTTGGCGCGGGCTTTTTCCTCGTCGCGGCGGGCGCCGCCGATGCAGCAGTCAAAACGGAATTCCTCAATCGCGGCCAGCAGCACGGGGATCTGCAGGCGGTTGCGGCTGATTTCTCCGGGAGCTGGTTGCACGGTGCCATTGGCGATGGCGTCCTCGACTTTGCGAATGATGAGTTTGCCGTTGAGTTCCTTCGCGCGGCGGTCGCGGAATTCGTTCAGCTCGGGGAAATGATGGCCGGTGTCGACGTTTAGCAGTGGAGTCGGCAAGTCGGAGGGCCGGAAGGCTTTTTCCGCGAGGCGCAGGAGACAGATGGAATCCTTGCCACCGGAGAACAGCAAAGCGGGGCGTTCGAATTCGCCCGCGACTTCGCGCATGATGTGGATGGCCTCAGTTTCGAGATGCTGGAGATGATCGAGATGGTAGGAAGTCACAGAAATAGGAAGGTTCGTTGCGCGCTGACTTTCGCTTTAGGAAGCGGCGACTGCGGCGGCTTTGCCCCAAGCGGCATGGAGGCCGCATTCGCGTTTCTCATCTGCCTTGGCGGGATCAAAATAATCCCACTCGTTCGGCAGTTTGTGCTCGGCGAGGTACGCGTCGAGTTCGGCGTCGGTGTGATAGAAGAACGGGCTGACCTTGAGCGCACCGAAGTTCGCATCGTGCGAGATGATATCCAACTCGGCCCGATTTGGGTTCTGGACTTTGCGCAACGCGGTGATCCAGACAGTGGGCGCGAGTTCGCGCATGCCGCGCTGAAATGGCTCCAGCTTCATTACGGCGCTGAACTTCTTCAGGCCTGCTTCATCTTCAGTCGTAGGAATCGGACCGTAAATCGCATCGCGATGAGCCGGTGTGACGCGCGGGAGAAACGGCTTGAGGTTCAAGCCGAGTCGCGCGCGCAAGTCTTCCGCATGTTTGTACGTGGCCGGCCGGTTATAGCCGTGGTCCACCCACAGCACGGGAATGTCGGCCTGCGCTTGCACGGCGAGATGGAGAATGGCCGCTTCGTAAGGACGGAAGTTGGTCGAAACCAGCGCCCGTCCGCCCGCTTGAGCGAGCGCCCAGCGGACGATTTCCAGGGGAGATTTGTTCCGCAGCTCGGCGTTCTTTTGAATGAGTTCGGCGTCGGTCATGTTAGGCTTCGGTTGGTGCAGGAGTGGGAGCAGCGGTTGTGGCGGCGGCCGCAGATGCTGCAGCTGCCGCGATTTGTTCGGGCAGTAAAATGCGCGAGGAGAAATCGCCGAAGCGTTCGCCGGCGACGCGCTCGTTCTTCCAGCGCGTGAATAGTGGGCGGAGCTCGGCTTCAATCTCGGCATCCTTGACGGTCTCTTTGAAGACGCGGTTCAGGCGGGTGCCGGAGGCGTTGCCGCCGATCCAGAGTTGGTAGCGGCCGGGTGCTTTACCGACGAACGCGATTTCGGCCATGTACGGACGAGCGCAACCGTTCGGGCAACCGGTGGAGCGAATGATGATTTCCTCGCCGCCGAGGCCGATTTCGCCGCCGAGTTTCTCGATGCGATCAATGAGAGCAGGCAGCATGCGTTCGGATTCGGCGAGGCCGAGGCCGCAAGTCGGCATCGAAGGGCAGGCCATCGAGGCGGCGTGCAGCACGCTGGCTTGCTGGTCGACCTTGACGCCGTGGGAAGCGAGCAGCGCGGTGATGCCGGCGCGATCGGTGGCCGGAATGTTGGCGAGGATGACGTTCTGGTTGCCCGAGAGGCGGAACTCGACGTGGGGGAATTTCTCGGCGATCTGGCGCAGAGCCGTTTTCTGGGCGTGGCCGGGCACGTCCTTGATGCGACCGGTTTCGACGAAGAGGGTCAGGAACATCGTGTTGTCGACGGCGCGGTGCCAGCCGTAGAGATCGCCCGTCGAGGTGAATTCGAAACGGCGCACGCCACTGAGCACGTTGTTCGTGCGGCGATTAATTTCTGCGGTCATCCAGACTACGCCGCGTTCCTCGACCACGTATTTCAGGCGCGCGTGCTTGCGATTAGTACGATCACCGAAGTCGCGGTGGATGGTGAGGACGGCCTTTGCAACGTCGACCAAGTGCTCCGGTTTGAAAAAGCCGACTACGTCCGCGATGCGCGGGTACGTTTGGACATTGTTGTGACTGCGACCCAAACCGCCGCCGACGGCGAGATTGTAGCCGACCACTTTGTCGTTTTCGACAACGGCGATGAAGCCCAGGTCGTTCGTGTAGATATCCATGTCATTCACGGGTGGGATGACGAAGGAGACCTTGAATTTGCGCGGCAGATAGGTGCGGCCGTATAGTGGATCAACGAAATCCTTGTTCGCGGGTTCGTCGAGTTTGAGCTGCACGCCCTCGATCCAGATCGAGTGATACGAGGGAGTCTGGGGTGCGAGCGCGTGCATGACTTTGACGCTGTCCGCAAAAACCTGCTCGCGGGCCTTCGTGTAAGCGGGGGTGGGCGAGGCGGTGATGTTGCGATTGACGTCGCCGCAGGC
>JANYFP010000146.1 GCA_025362555.1 Verrucomicrobiota bacterium | reverse complement strand
CATCGAGCGACCAGAGTTTTTCCGGATCACCGGCGAGGCCCCAGCCCCAGTCGGTGCCGGTTGGCTGGTCGTCGGTGGCTTGGGGCGCGCCGCCACGGAAGTAGTCGACGAGATGCGCGATGAGGTGGGTGGCTCCTGCTTGGCGGGCGAACGCGAAGTTCTCGCGCGTGAGCATATGCTTATAAAGACCGAGGCCGAGTTTCATGGGGAAAAATGAAGATGGAAGGTGAGGATGAGAAAGTCACGGGACCTGCTGTTCTCACTGGAGACTGAGTAGGCAGGGAGAGTGGGAGGTCACGGGACGAGGTGGAAAAAGGTCTCGGGTGGTCCGAGGTAACTCGGCTTTGCTCCACCCAGATCCACGACAATTTTCTGGAGAACGACGGCGGGATCGATCATCCAGATTTTCAAGGTGTGGTAGCCGGGTTGGATGAGCGTGTGCTTGGAGTGGGCGGAGTGCGCGTTGTCGCTGACGGATTTTTCCCACGCACGGTTGCCGTTTTGCGCCTTGTAACCACGAGGCACGAGCGTGACGAGCTGCGGCGTTTCGTCATCGAAAGAGATCGCGTAACGCACAGCGCGGTCGGGAATGAAGTTAAGGGTCGGTGCTGTGATGGCGGTGACGTCCGCTTCGCCCGCAGTGAACAAGTATATTTGGTATTCGAGGCACGGAGAATTTTGGCAGGGCGTGGCCGCAGACGCATCCACGGGAGCGTCGGCGCGCATGCCGGACAAGGTGCGGCCGTAGTCGGCGATACGTTGCCAGGAATTCGCGCCGGCGTCTTTCTTGGCGGTGTAGTGTTCGGGTTCGATGGCAACGTAGCCGGCGTTTTCCGCAAAACCGTGCAAGGTCGCGCGAGTGACTTCGGCGGGCTTCAGTGTTTCCAGTTGCACGGTTTGTTCGCTACCGGCGCCGCTGAAGGTCACGCGGCCCGACGTGAGACCGATCGGGGCTTGATTCCAATCGATGCTAATCCAAATTTTTTGGTCGGGGCCGAGCGTGCCGTGATTTTGACTGAGGGTGATCCACGGTGCGCTGGTGGTCGCAGTGAAATCGAAGGGCGTCTTTCCCCGGTTGAAGACTTCGACGGCGCGACGTTGTTGATTTAGCGCATCGAAGCGCGGCAAGTGCGGGGCACCGTTGTCGCCGGGCCAGGCGGCTTCAGATCCTTCGACCGTAATGGCGAGAGCGGCGGCGTCGGACGCGAGGAGTTCGGTGAGTTTAAGGTGATCGAGTGAGTTGGCCGCGGGATCACGCCACGTCGTATAACCGAGGTGCGTCTGGTCCATGAAGTGCGACCAGCGGCCGTCGGCAAAGGCTCCGTTGTAGTAGCTCATCAAGTCGAGATCGGTATGGAAAAGCGCGCGGGTTTGCGCCGCGAAATCGTTGGTGCTCGCGCGGCCCTGTCGGGAGTAGAGCTCGTTTTTCGCTGCGGCCAGGTAGAGGGCGTTAACAATGCCGCTGGCTTTCGTGGGGAAAAGGACGAGTTGATAAAAGGCGTCCCGTTGTGCCGCAGGCAGTGTGGCAAAGATTTGTTCCGCTTGATCGGTGATCGCTTTGAAATCCGCCGCGACCGTCTCGGCTTCCTGGTAGTTGGCGAGGCTGTAAGTATTTGGGGCGAGCAGCTCGGGTTTACGGCGGCCGTTGTATTTTGCGTACTTGGTCACGATGTCAGCGATGGCTGCAGCGTGGATCGGACCGAATTCACGGGTGGCCCAGGCGAGAGTGAAGTCGCCGAGATTTTCGCCGTCCCAGCGCGCCGGATTCCATGCGAGGTTGAGAAAGAATTCGGTGGGGATTTCGTAGCCCTTGAAGTGGCCGGCGTTCACAATCCAGATCCGGTCGGCGCCATATTGTTTCGCGAGCGACATCTGCTCCCAGATTTTCGGGAGTGGGCTCGTGTTGAGCCATTGATAACTGCGGGGGCCGCCGTGGTAATCGAAGTGATAATAGATTCCCGCACCGCCGCGACGCTGACGTTCCTCGGCGGTCGGCAGGCGGCGGATATTGCCCCAGTTGTCCTCCGCCCAGAGCAGTGTGACGTCGTCGGGCGCACGCATCCCGGTGTCGTAAAAGTCCTGCACTTCCTTGTAGAGGCACCAGAGCTGAGGGACTTTGGTCAGGTCGGGATTTATTTCGTCACTCAGAATGTTTCGCTGCACCCCGACGATTTTTTCGAGCAAAGCGCGGTTGGCTTCGGGGCCGCCGGGAGCCATTTCGGTATCATTGGCACCGCGCAGGCCGAGGGTGATGATGCTCTCAAAATTCTTGTTTCGACGAACCCCTTCGCGCCAGAATTTTTCCAGCACGTCCGGATGCTTGGCGTAATTCCAACTGCCGAGCGTGGCTTGAAAACGCCGATCCCATTCCTTCTGCGCGCGCAACATCGGTTCCTGGTGGGACGTGCCCATGACGATGCCGTAGTCGTCGGCGAGTTGAGCGTTGGCGGGATCGTCTTCGTTGAAGGCGTTGTTCCACATTGCGGGCCAGAGGTAGTTGCCGCGCAGGCGCAAAATCACCTCGAACATCCGGCCGTAGAGTTCGCGGTTGTAGTTGGCGATGCCGGCGGGCACCGGCGGGTTCGCACTGAGCGGGGCAGAGCCGAATTTGGTGCGCACCCAATTAGTCAGATCGGGCGCTTCGTCGTTGAGAAAGATGCCGCGGTATTTCACGACGGGGCCGGGTTCGATGACAGTGCCGGGACGGATATAAAGGGTGTCGTGATGAGTAGCCGGAACATCGGCCCACCAGTACCACGGGGAAACGCCGATTTGCTGGGAGAGTTCGTAGATGCCGTAAATCGTGCCGCGTTTATCGCTGCCGGCGATAACCACGGCGCGATCGATCCCGGGCAGCGGGTGTTCGACGGTCGTGAAGATAAAGGCTTCCCATTTTTCGCGGATCGGATCGACGTTCAGTTTTCCACTCGTGATTAAACGGTCGATCAGGGTGCTTTTGCCAATCGTTCCGATGAGTACGGCGGTGGCTGATTCCGACGACGGGTCAGTTCGATACGCGGGTTTCAGTCCAGTCACGCGCTCGATGTCGGATTGCAGGTCATGGCTCGCGCGCAACACTCCGGGCCAATCGGATTCCGCAACAATGAGCGGTGCCACCGAGCCAGCGTCTGCGAGTGTCACCACTCCGGGAGCGATGGTTTCAGTGAGAAGTGAGGTGAGGCCGAATGAGCTGATGGGATGACTGGCGATGAGCGCCGCATTGCCGGTGGGAATAGGCGCTTGGGCGTGGAGCACGGACCCCGCCAGCAAGCTGAATCCCGCCCAACATTCGCGCACAAGAGGAAGCCGCACTTTCATCGGTGAATAGGAGTGGTTGGAGCCAAATCGAAATCAGGAGACGCTTACTTTTCACTTACTGCGCCAGAGACCGGGAAGGCGGCGAGTGAATCGTGGAGTTCGCTGAACGTCAGAAACACGCAATTTTGCCGACGCAATTCGGCGAGAATCGCGGGCAACTGCTGCCGCGTTTCCGCGCGCCACTCGTGATTGAGGATCACGGTTCCGTCTTCGATTCCCGTCGTGGCTCGACGCAGAATTTCCGCCGCCGACACGCTCGTGTCGTAATCCATCGAGGCGACGATTTTCCGCGGCAGGTAGACCGCGAGCTGGGCGCGGGCAACTGCGGCGGGGAGCCGGTCATCGATTTCGATAAATGGCGGCCAATACCATCGGGGAGCGTGGCCGAGAATGGCCGTTAACTTCTTTTGGGCGGTGGCGACCTCCTGATCCAAGGCCGCATCTTTTAGGTCGCGCGGATGAGCGTGGGTCTGCGAGTGGTTCGCGATTTCATGACCAGCTGCCGCGATGGCCTTAACAGTCGCCGGATTTTCATCCACGCGATCACCGACCAGAGAAAAAGTAACGTGTATTTTTTCCTGGGCAAGTAAGGCCAGCAACGGCTCGGCATCGGCGGGTCGTGGGCCGTCGTCGAAGACGATGGCCACGCGTTTGATCGGTGAAGCCGGGGTCAGAATCGTCGCTGTCATCGTGAGAAATACCATCATCAGTGAACGCATATTCATAAATAAAATTATTGGCGGCCCGTCAGGGTCTGGTCGCCGTGGAAATGAAGGTCGCGCCGGACTTGAGCCCGTCGCTGGTTGCAGTGAGTTGGATGCGTCCCGTCTGGCCCGGTTTGCTCCGGATAATCACCAGGCAGAGGCCGTTGAAAGCTTTGCGCGTGGTGGCGTGAAACGGCTCGAAGCTCGTGGGATCGCCGTTATCCGTGGCCACGATTTCGCCGGGCCCATCAACTTTGAAAACGAGGGGAGAAGCGGCGCGCGGTACGATGAGTCCGTTGGCATCGACGATGCGCGCCGTGACAAAAGAAAGGTCGCGGCCATCAGCACTGATCTCGGTGCGATCCGGTTGCAGTTCGAGCGCGGCTGGTGCCTGCGCGGTGCGGACCACATCGCGGGCCCATTCCTTCCCGTTTTTGTAAGTGACGACCTCGAGGGTGCCAGGTTCGTATACGACATCGTCCCAGCGCAGCCGGTAGACAAACTCACCTTTAGTTTTCCGACCGAGCGAACGTCCGTTGAGAAAAAGTTCCGCTTCGTCGCCCGAAGTGAACACGTGCACTGGTGTCACCTGGCCGACACGCTCCGGCCAAGTCCAGTGCGGCAGAAGGTGAGCCATGGGCAGATCCGACCGCCAGTGGGCTTGATACAAGTAGAAGCGATCCTTTTTAAATCCAGCCAGGTCGATGATGCCGGAATAAGCGCTGCGTGACGTGTAATACGGTGTCGGCTCGCCCAGGTGATCCCAACCCGTCCAAACAAATTCGCCGGCGACGAACGGATGTCGCTCGAGGGAGCCAAACACTTTTTCCGAGGAGGAACCGAAGTCGACCGCGTGGAGTTCGTAGGCACTCACGTAGTGGTTTTTCGCATCGCCGCCACGGTCGTCCCGCACCGGCGCACTGAGCTGTTTCGAAACGGGAAAAATGTACGTGCCGCGGGTGCTGAAAGCGGATGCCGTCTCGCTGCTAAGAATAAGTTTCTGCGGAAACTTGGCGCGGTAGAAATCATATTGCGGGGCGGTGCGGATGCGCTCTGTACCCTCGAATTCGGGGTCTTGCCGGATGCCTTCGCCCTGATAATTGAGGCTGATCACATCGAGGACCGCAGGCAGGGGCATGTCGGATTTGGCGAAATTCATCGCGCACGTGGTCGGGCGCGTGGGGTCTTCCTCATAGACGATTTCGCAGAGAGCCTGCGCGATCGCGGCACCGGCTTCGCCGGTGTATTGTTCGCCCACTTCATTGCCGACGCTCCACATAATGACCGAGGGATGGTTGCGGTCGCGACGGATGAGCGCGCGCA
Organism: Verrucomicrobiota bacterium; assembly: GCA_025362555.1. Lineage (GTDB taxonomy): Bacteria > Verrucomicrobiota > Verrucomicrobiia > Opitutales > Opitutaceae > Lacunisphaera. The sequence continues at coordinate 82 of JANYFP010000146.1, read as the reverse complement.
AATCCTGTTCGTGCCACTCCGGAAAAATTAGGTGGAAGTCGAGCGGAGTTTTCTTCCGCTCCCAGCAATCGAACGCTTCGTC